>CAZXYG010000012.1:6214-19605 GCA_964644885.1 uncultured Rickettsiales bacterium | reverse complement strand
GCAAAATCCGCCAGCGCCAGCCCGGGATTTTTTGCCGCATTGCCGCTTGCGGCGGGGCCTTTTCTGAAAAAAACGAATCAGAAAAAACTGGCGCATTATCTGACCGCCATTATTTTCGGCGGCGTTACGGCGGCTTTTGCATGCCTGGTGTATTGCTACGTGGTGTCGGATTTTTCGGTATTAAACGTGGCGCTGAACTCCCACACGGCCAAGCCGCTGCTCTATAAGATCACCGGCGCGTGGGGAAACCATGAAGGCTCGATGCTGCTGTTCGCCTGGATACTGGCGCTCTATACTTTTCTGTTCGCGTGCCTCAGCAATTACCGCCATGCAACGCTGGCGCTTGCCTCGCAAGGCGCGATCCTTTCCGGCGTGCTGTTGTTCATCGTTATGGCTTCCAACCCCTTCTGGCGGTTGTTTCCCGTGCCGGAGGACGGGATGGATTTGAATCCCTTATTGCAGGATATCGGCCTGGCCGTTCATCCGCCTATTCTTTACCTGGGCTATGCCGGGTTCTCGCTGGCGTTTGCGTTCGCCGTGGCGGGATTGATCGCGCGCGAGGTATCGCGCCGCTGGGCGGAAAGCCTCAGGCCGTGGCTGCTGGCCGCATGGGCATTTCTGACGGCCGGGATCGCTCTGGGCAGTTGGTGGGCCTACCGCGAATTGGGTTGGGGAGGTTTCTGGTTCTGGGACCCGGTGGAGAATTCTTCATTGGTGCCGTGGCTCACGGCTGCGGCGCTTGTGCATTCCCTGGCCGTGGTGCGTAAGCGGGAAATGCTCAAGCGCTGGACGGTTCTGCTGTGTATTCTGGTTTTTGCTTTCAGCTTGATGGGATTTTTCTTGGTGCGTTCCGGCATCCTGACGTCCGTTCACGCTTTTGCCATCGATCCCGCGCGCGGGTTTTTCATTCTGGCGCTGCTGGTGCTGTTCATAGGCGGAGGATTGGCGCTTTTCGCGGCGCGGGCGGGAACGCTGAAAGAAGGCAAGGGATTCGCTTTCGTTTCCCGCGAGAGCGGATTGTTGCTCAATAATCTTTTTTTTGCGACGCTGGCCGTGACCGTGCTGCTTGGCATACTCTATCCCATTCTGCTGGAAGTGTTCACCGGCGCGCATGTTTCCGTCGGCGCGCCTTACTACAATCTGGTCTGTATTCCCTATGCCCTGATGGCGTTGTTTTTGACCGTGCTCATCACGCAGGTACGTTGGAAGCAAGACCGCATTAAGCGAGTGCTGCGCGGCCAGATCATGCCCTTTGCCCTGACGGCCGTGACCGGCGCTATAGCGGTTCTTGCGATGGATGCGGCGAGAGGTTTTTTCATTCCGGTTTTTATTCTCTGCGCGTGGGTGTTGATCGGCACGTGGTGGAATGCGCTCTCGCAAGCGGCATGGCGGTTCCACACACTCTCGCGGTCTACGCTGGGCATGGCGGTGGCGCACTCCGGCCTTGCGCTTTTTGCCGTAGCGGCTGCATACCTGGCGCATTTCCAGTCGGATACGGAGACGCTGATGAAAAAGGACATTCCCGTTGAGGCCGGCGGTTACACGATACGGCTCGACGCGCTTCATAACGCTATGGGCGACAATTACGTTGCGAAGCGCGCGCGATTCCAGGTTAGCAAGGGCAGCGAAGCTATTGCGGCCCTTTATCCCGAAGCGCGTTTTTATCCCGTGCGTAATATTACCACCAGCGAGACTGCCATCCATTCGGCGCTGTTGGGCGATCTTCTGATCGTTATCGGCGAGGGGACGCTTGAAGAGGGGCTGGCGGTGCGTATATTAGCGAGGCCGGGCATGAATATAGTATGGCTTGGCTGTTTTTTAATGCTTGCGGGCGCGGTGCTCGCGGCCACGGATAAAAGGAAAAAGCGATAGTGATGCGCCCCGTTCTATTCGTTCCTCTCGCCGTTTTTCTTATTGTGGCCGTGGCGCTGCTGGTCAAGCTGCACCATGCCTCGCCCGAATCCGCTTCGGAGGCGGTATCCGACGCGCAGGCGCCCGTCGGCAAATCGGTGCCGGATTTTGCATTGGAGTCGCTATTCGTTTCGCAGCCTGCGCTGGAAAGAAAGGATCTGGAAGGGCATTACACGCTGGTCAATGTTTTCGCTTCATGGTGCGTAACGTGCTTGCAAGAACACTCCTATCTGCTTTCTTTGAAAAAAAGGGGAATCCTGCCCATCTACGGCATCAATTGGCGGGATAAAAAGCAGGATGTGCGCGAATGGCTCAATACGCTGGGCAATCCTTATACGAAAATCGGCTGGGATTATACCGGCGAGGCGGCCATCGCGTTCGGCGCGACCGGCGCGCCGGAGAGTTTTTTGGTTAATCCGAAAGGGGACATCATATACCGCTACGCCGGGCCGATCGACGAGAAAGTAATCGAAGAAGAGATTGTTGCAAGGATAAATAAATGAAAATAATGAGTATGATAATAGCTATTATTAATTTTTTTGTTTCGATTTCTGCTCTTGCTTTTACCGTCGAGGAAATCTTACCCGACCCCGCCCAGGAACAGCGCGCGCAGGCGCTGTTCGCCGAAATACGCTGCCTGGTGTGCGCCGGGCAGTCGATCGCGGATTCGGACGCGCTGCTGGCGCGGGACATCCGCGGACTGGTCCGCAGGCGCGTGCGGCAGGGCGAGGCGGATGAGGCGGTCATCGGCTACCTGGCCTCCCGCTACGGAGAGCAGATTTTGCTCCGCCCGCCGCTTAAGCCGGGCACGTTTCCGCTGTGGTTCGGGCCGGCGCTGGTTCTGGTTTCCGGTTTCGCCGGAATAGGGTATTATGCAAGAAGGAACCGGAGGAAAGCAAAAGCATGAGCACAATACGGCGATTCGTAAACTGCGCGCAGAAACACTGACCATGCCCTTCGTCAGGCTTTCCGGTACCGTTGAAGGTGCGACAGACCCCAGCCGTGAGATTCGCGCCAAGCTGCTCTATAAGCTCTACATGGCAGGGTGGGATATCTATAACGGCAACGGCGATCAGATCGTCACGCTTGCGAACATTCAAAAGAAAGTGGTGGAATCCGATGCGTTCGTATTCATGCCGCGCCCCGATTTGCAGGACATATTCAAGGCCGCCTCTATTTTTGTCGGGTTTCAGACCGGAGACAAGGAGCTTAACGGCAAGCCCATGGTGGTGCTCAATCCCAAGGGATCGTGGGAGCCGTTTTTAAAGCTGATCGAACATCTGCGCCTAATGGGCACGGTCAGCCAGGACCCGAAAAAAGTTTTCCGGGTGGTGAAAAAGCCGAAAGACGTTCTTACGGCCATTCAGGAATTGCATTCCATCAGCACCGCGGAAACGGAAACCAAGTACGGCGTCAAGCCGCAGCCTTCCACTCCCGGCGATCCCGGGCGGCCTAAGCCCTCATTTTCCGTATGCGTGTTTTGCTCGGCGAGCTTGCGCCGGGAGGATTATATCCAAGAAGGCTTCGGGCTTGGCAAAATGATCGCCGAGCGGGGATGGGGCTGCGTGACCGGCGCGGGACGCACCGGAATCATGGGGCAGGTAGTAGCGGGCGCGGTGTCGGCGGACGGGTGGACGGGCGGCTCCAATGTGCCGCACATCATCGAAATGGAAGGGCTGCCGGACGGCATCAATACTTTCTGGTCGCGTCCCGATATCTATACCCGCATGGAGGTCATGATTCAGAATTCGGATGCCTTCATTATCATGCCGGGCGGCATGGGAACCGTGCAGGAATTCCTGGCGCTGGTTCTGTTGCGGAATCAAAATGCGCCTGCCATGCGCCATAAGCCGGTGATCGTGGTCGACCGTTACGATCATGAAAAAAAAAGCCGGTTCTGGGAGCCGCTTCTAAAGTTGGCTGAGCAGTACAAGGTCGGTGAAGCGTTTCATGTCGTGGAGCATTATTCCGAGGCGGTGGAAGTGGTGAAGAACGTATCGCCGGGTCACGCCAGTTCGTAATCTTTTCTTTTTTTCCTGAGCGGCGTGACATTGCTCTTGCCGAAGATATTCAAGGCCGCCGTGAGAATACCGGAGGCCTGAAGGCCTGCTTCCTCATATTGTTTCTGCGGCGCGTCGTGATGGAGGAAGCGATCGGGCAAACAGAGCGTGCGCACTTTCAGGCGTGAGTGCAGCAGTCCTTTCCGCGCCAGCAGGTCAAGCACATACGCGCCGAAACCACCGATTGCGCCTTCCTCGACGGTTAGCAGAACTTCGTGCGTTTTTGCAAGCTTCGCGATCAATGAAGCGTCCAGCGGCTTGGCGAAGCGCGCGTCGGCCACCGTCGCGGGCAGGCCGCGGCTATCCAGCTCCGTGGCCGCCTTCAAGGCTTCCTGCAGACGCCCGCCGTAGGAAAGAATGGCGATTCTGCCGCCCTCCTTGACGATGCGCCCCTTGCCGATATCGAACGGCTGAAGGATGGCGGGCAGCGGCGCGCCGGTGCCTTCTCCCCGCGGGTAGCGGAAAGCGGAAGGGCCTTCGTCATAGGCCGCCGCCGTGGCGATCATGCGTGCAAGTTCGGCTTCGTCGCTTGCCGCCATGAGCACGAATCCGGGCAGAGCGCCCAGGCAGGCGATATCGTAAGAGCCGGCGTGCGTAGGCCCGTCCGCGCCCACAAGCCCGGCGCGGTCGATGGCGAATCGCACCGGCAGTTTTTGCACGGCGACGTCGTGAACTACCTGATCGTAGGCGCGCTGAAGGAAGGTGGAATAGATGGCGGCGAACGGCTTGTAACCCTCGGCGGCCAGCCCCGCCGCGAACGTGACGGCGTGCTGCTCGGCGATGCCAACGTCGAAGGCGCGGCTGGGGAATTTCTCCGCGAAGCGGTCCACGCCGGTGCCGGAAGGCATGGCGGCGGTGATGGCGATGATTTTCTTATCCTTCTCCGCCAACCGCATGAGCGTGTCGGTGAACACCCTGGTGTAAGCGGGCGCCTGGGGCGCGGATTTCTCCTGTACTTTTGTCACCACGTCGAATTTCTTGACGGCGTGGAATTTCTCGCCGCATGCTTCCGGCGAATCGAAGCCATGGCCTTTTTCCGTTTTGACGTGGACGAGGATGGGGCGCGGGTCTTTTCTATCCCGCACGTTTTTCAGCACGGGCAGCAAGTGCTCCAGGCTGTGCCCGTCCACCGGGCCGATATAGTAGAAACCCATCTCCTCGAAGAAGTTGCCTCCGGTGATCATGCCGCGGGCGGCATGCTCGGTGCGGCGTGCGGCGCGGCGGAGCGCGGCGGGCAGAAGATGCTTCGCCAGGTCGCGGAAGGAACGGTAGGGCCGGGAGGAAACCATGCGCGAAAGATAGTTGCGCATAGCGCCCACCGCCGGGGCAATCGACATGTCGTTATCGTTGAGAATCACGATCAGACGGGTTTTCATGGAGCCGGCGTTGTTCATGGCTTCGTAGGCCATGCCGGCGCTCATCGCGCCGTCGCCGATCACGGCGATGACTTCGTGGTTGCCGCCGGAGAGGTCACGCGCCACCGCCATGCCGAGCGCGGCGGAGATCGAGGTGGAGCTGTGGCCGGCGCCGAAGGGGTCGTATTCGCTTTCGTTGCGCTTGGTGAATCCGGAAAGCCCGCCGCCCTGGCGCAGGGTGCGGATCCTTTCGCGGCGACCGGTGAGAATCTTATGCGGGTAGGCCTGGTGGCCGACGTCCCAGATCAGCTTATCTTCCGGGGTATCGAACACATGGTGCAGCGCGACAGTCAGCTCGATGACGCCAAGCCCCGCGCCGAGATGCCCCCCGGTTTGCGCTACGGCGTCGATGGTTTCCGCACGCAGCTCCGCCGCCAGTTGCTTCAATTCCGGCAGGGAACGCTTCCGCAGATCGCGGGGAAAACGGATGGTATCGAGCAGCGGCGTTTTCAGCATGGCTCTCTTGTAGCGGGTTAGGGGTGCGAGGGCAAAAACATTTTTGCTACCTTTACCGCAGCCGCAGAATGGAGCGCCTTCCGCGTCCCGAAGAGAACGATTTTTCGCCGTGCGCGAGCGCGTCCCAGCGCAGGTTAATGAAGCGCAGGCGCACGCCGTTCACGATGACCGTGCCGCGATACCGGCAGCGCCGGTAGAACGGGCTGGCGCTGCTTTCGATCTTCAAGATGTGATCGTAGGCTTCCTCCAGGCGCGTGAAGCATCCGCCGGTGTCGTAGCCGCCGTTGCCGCGTGTATCCTGCAGAATATTGATGTATAGTTTCATGGCCTCTCTCCCTGGATAACAGGATAGGCATTATACAAAATGTATATAAAACCTCAAGAAAATTATACAATTAGTATAATTATGTCTAATGCCGCCGCCGCGCCAACATGCCTTTCACGGCATTCCGCCGCCTTTTCTCCGGCGTAGTAATGTCGGCATAAAAAATGCAACCACTGATTGAAAAATGAGAAAAAAATAGACAGCAAGACGCATAAAATATGCCTTAAATTAACATTAAATATCATTAATAACACACTGAAATATATTGACAATATAAAATATATCTGTATTCTCCTGCGTCATGAATAACGAAGGGGGTAACATGAACTACACGCAGAAGTATAAGCACTATCCATTTATCAATACCACTATCCGAAAATTCGAAGGCAGGGGCGTTTATGCGCTGGCGAATGAATCGGATGTCGCTTTATACGGGCTGGAGCCTTATTCCCTGAACGGCTACTCGGTGATCCGGGCGTTCAGGCATTGCCCGGGGCCGGAGGAACTTTTCTTTTCCGATCCGGCCATGCTGTGCATCAAGGGAAGAGTGATGGGCGGCAGGTCTTAAATTATGCCGGAATAAGCGCCGCGATGCGCCCAACCCAGCGCGCTTTCCGATCCGCGAGAGGGGGGGCATTGTGGCTGTGAAGAGTGTATGTGCCCGGAGCCTGGCCGTTCCGCACCTCGCGCAGCAATACCTGCCCGTCATCCAGCATGACCACGCTTAAGCCGCGCATGGTTTCCTGATGCGTTTGAGCATCCGGCTTGCGATAGCAAAGATGCCAGCCTTTGCCGCACAGCGGAAGCAGGCCGTCGTCCATTACCTCAAGCGCCGCCAGCGTATGAATGGAAGGAATGCCGGGCGGCGCCGGGATATGGGTTTTGGCATGCGGACCCTTGCGTAACGCTACGGTGCCGGAGCCTGTGATTTCGCCCAGCACGGGAATGCGCGGTTCGCCGCCGATCAAAGCCGCCGCCGTGGTGCCGAGCGCCGCCGCGATGCGTTCCATCCAGTGCTGGCTGAGGCGGCGCTGGCCGCGCTCCAGCTTGGAAACCTGGTCGGTGGTGACGCCGATTATTTCCGCCAATTGCCGCTGCGTCCAGCCTTTTTCTTCCCGGAATTTACGGATGTGGTTCATAGACAGTTCGTATTATACAACTAGTATAATAATAATGCAAAGAAAGCACTCTCGCCACCCGACGGAGAATTCTCGGCATCGTATTATAATAACGAAAAATCAACTGGTTACGTGTTGAAGAAAAATGTCGTCAGGCGGTAACGGAAAGCGCCTTCGCTTTATCCTATTTTATCTCGAGCGTCCATGCCTGCCGTCACTGCTTGGATGCATGGTATTTTTCTGCATTCGCGACCGTTCCTCAAGCGCTGCCGTTAAGTCTGCGTTTTCATCCGCAAGCGATGCTATCGGAGCATTTTGATATAAAGGGCTCAACCTTAAATAAATCCTGGTTCCCCCACCTGCTCTATCGTGTTCTTTGGTATCAAAATAATCTCTCCAGGTATTCAGAGGCGAGCGATCACCAAAGCCTACGAAATGATTCGCGATGATTGTTTCTGCATCGCGGTGCACAGCGCTCTTAGCGTCTGCGATGGAAGATTTTTTACTTATAAAGTATATCTTGGCTGTAACGGGAAATGAGTTGCTACTCTCATCTGAATGAGACGGTAGTGTCGTGCGAGCGTCTATCTGGTATTTTGTGTCATAATCCTTTGTGCCGCTCCCGCCTATTTCATCCAGCTTTTGAAAAATATCCTGCTCCCTTTGCCACACGGCTTTGATTAAAGCGATAGAATACTCCCTCGTGCGGATACGATGCACCAACTCACCCAACTGCTTGTAAAGATTATGCCAATTCGGCTTTGGATCGGAAAAGAAACGCTCGAATCTTTGCTCATCAATGCCTGCAGGAAGCACGCCATTTTTATTAACCATATCTATCGCCTTGGCTTCCGGGCTTTCCGGAGGATGGTCTTTGCCCTCTTTTTTTCTACATACTGCACGCAATGCTCATAGACTGCTCTCGATTGTGCTATGACAGTATCAAATACGCTATTTGCTTGAGTGATCATTCCATCAAGCTGCTCTTTTTTTACATCGTCCACTTCAACATTTTGCCAAGCATGAATACTTTTTCTAGATGCGGGTTCAAGCTCGATACAAGGGTGAAACACGAGAGTTCCACCTCCACGAATTTTATAACCACGGGGTTCTATTACAATTTGAAGCTTTGAAAGAAGGTCTGATAGCTGCTGTCTTTTTTCTATTGTTGCCGCATCCTCATGAAAACCTAATCTTATTAACCATCTGTGCATTTTGGACAACTCACTTGATTACTTTCCGTCTTTTTCCATTATTTCAGAAACGCGGCCAGCATCCAAGCGTTTTTCTGGTGGATTTGCTGGCGGCCGATGGCGATGTCCTCGCTGGCGCCGTCGTCTTCCCGCGCTGCGGCTTCTTCAAGTCTTTTGAGGGTGGCGACGACCGTTTCGTTGCTTTTCAGCAGGTCGCGCACCATTTCCTCCGCGCCGGCGTTCTCATTGCCTTCTTTTAGAGCGCTGAGTTTGACATACTGGGCATAGGTGCCTGGCGCTTTCTCGCCCAGGGCGCGGATGCGCTCCGCGATTTCATCAATGGCCAGCGCGAGATCGGTATAGTGCTGCATGAACAGCGCGTGCAGCGCCGGGAAATGCGGCCCCTCCACGTTCCAATGATAATTCTGCGTCTTGAGATAGAGCAGGTAGCTATCGGCCAGCGCGGTTTTAAGCGCATCGACGGTTTTCAGGTTCGTGGGCATGGGGGACTCCTGTCAAGATTAGAAGATCAAGCTACTCGCTTAATGACTTCAAATTTTCCAATTGGTACGGGCTTTCTATCAAGACCGAATTTTATTGTATAATATCCTGCCAAAGGAAATGCTATCATATGAAATTGTAAAGGTATTCCTGCAGGATGATCTGTATTATTAAAGCTAACTTTTCCTTTGCCTCCAGCTAATGCTTCTCCATCAGGGCCAACTACCTCGAATTCCATGTCTTTATAATCCATTCTATCGGCATGAACCTGAAGCCAAATGGCAAAATTAGGCATTACAAGGGGAATCATATCCGTAACTATTGATCCTCCATAGACGCCAATAAGCACATCCTTACCGCCTTGTTCCTTTCGGACGATATCGCATATCAGGCAGGCATGTACTTTGTATTTCTTATTGGACATATGCAGCGGGAGTAGGCAGTTGCGTTTTAAATTGCGCTTGCGCTACAGAAAGCGTTGAAGTTTTTGGAATGCTTAAACGATCAGATTCATCTTCCCACCTATAATTAGATATCGGTTTATCCTCATAAGGCGTAAACCGCACTTCCAAGTAGCACTCCATTGCAGATGCCATATGAGAAAGGGTGCGAAGAGTTAGATTTACCGATCCCTTCAACCGCCGAGAAACTAATCCTTTATCTATCTCCAGGAGGGTAGACAATTTATCCTGAGAAAGCCCATTTTCGCGCGCGCGGCGAGTAAAAGCATTAAACATTGAGTTAAATGCATCATGCATTGCTTCGTAATAGTTTCTTGTAAGCGTAGTTCTTGAAATTGGTTTAGTTGTAGGTTTTGCGCTTGTCACGTTCTCCTCCATTACTAACATAATCGTAGAATCGTATGCCTCTCAGCCTTTTAATTCCTGGGAACAGTACATCCCATAAATTTTTTGTTTTTTGAACATACTCATTAAAGTCGAGTTTATCTCTATCTGCCTTATGCAATCCGACAAAACAATCATGCCCAATAAATGCGCCGAAGATTCTGCATTGAGGTCTGAATAATATCCTTATCGTCCAAATATCATCGTCGAATGGTATGCATTGTTTAAAAAAATTAACATCATCCACTTCTTTTCCAATAACAAATCCCGCAAGCTGAGCATATATAGCGGCATGATGCTCCATCGCTGTTTTTTTATTTGGTTCTTGCGCAACCCATTTGTGTACGGACGCAGACAACAACAATCTGCGCTTTTCTACCTCTCGTGGTTTCAACGCGAGTTTAAAACGTATTAGCTTACCCTCTCGCTCCAGTCTCTCCAGAGTAATCAATGTTGACATAAAAGTCAACCCTTCTGCAGCATTACAGTTTATGTAATGTGCCACAAAAAGATAGGGAAATTAAAGGGTTATATGATCACGATATCGCATAACTATTTTTTGGGAAGTAGTTTTCATATCATTTGCATTGTAGTATCAAACCCACCCCTGTAATTCATTTTCGATCAAGGCTGCGTAAAGGCCGATGGCGGATTTGCTGTCATTGAGGCACGGCACGATCATGAAGGCTTTTCCGCCATGCTCCAGAAATTTCTTCTGAGCGCGGATAGCCAGCTCCTCCAGCGTTTCCAAGCAATCAGAGGCGAAGCCGGGCGCGATGACCGCCACCGACTTCACGCCTTGTTCCGCCAGCTCGACCAGCGTCCGCTCGGTATAAGGCTGCAGCCATTTCTTCGGCCCGAAGCGGGATTGGAAGGCGAGGCGCAGCGTGTTTTCATCGCGCCCCAGTTTTTCGCGCAGCAGGCGCGCGGTTTTATGGCAGAAGCAGTAATAAGGATCGCCGCGCTCGAAATACGCCTGCGGAATGCCGTGAAATGAGGCCACTATCACTTCCGGCCGCGGGCGTAGTTTTCTAAGCGAGGCGGCCAGGGCTTCGATATACGCGGGATGGTCGTGATAGGGCGGCAGGGTGCGCAGCGCGGGTTGCCAGCGCATTTCACGCAATACGCGAAACGCTTCGTCATGCGCGGAAGCAGTGGTGGTGGCGCTGTATTGCGGGTAAAGTGCGCAGATAAGAATCCGGTCGCAGCCTTTTTCCTGCAGCGCCCGCAGCTTACTTTCGATGCCGGGGCTGCCGTAGCGCATTGCCTGTTCGATGATCAGGGATGGAAAACGGCGTGTAATAGGCGAGGGGGGATTCGTCGGTTGCCTTCAGCCAGATCGCTTCGTAGTTTTTCTTGGTTTTCAGGGGCCGCAAGGGAAGTATGAAAAAGTTCAGAACAACGCTCCACAAGAGCGGGTGCGCTTCAATGACTCTCGGATCGGAAAGAAACTGCCTCAAATAGCGCCGTATTGCGCGGTAATCTGCGCGCTCCGGCGAGCCGAGATTAACAAGAAGAACGCCGGTGGCGGCAGGGAGAGCAGACGGCATGCAGGAAACCTTTACATGATGGCGCCGCACAGTGTAACCAAGAGAAGTTGAAAATCGAGCGTTTCTTTGGTAAACACGTTTTCCAGGCGGTAAGCCGCCCCATGATTTAACGCTTGTCTTGCATACAACATTTAGTTAAAGTCACCCGCGTCTTACGGACGCTTAGCTAGGAGCATTGGCATATGAAGCAGCAATACCTGAGCCTGATCCTTCTCATCGAACGCCTCCACCGGCGCTTTCTCGATGTTATCAAGACGGAGCTCGAACGCCTCGGCATCGAGGATATTAACAACGTTCAGACATTGATACTCTATAATATCGGGAATGAACACCTCACGGTCGGCGAGCTTACCCATCGCGGTTATTATCTAGGCTCGAACGTATCCTACAATATCAAGAAACTCGTGGAAAGCGACTATCTCATCCAAGAGCGCTCCACGCATGACAAGCGCTCCATAAAAGTTAAGCTTTCCGAAAAAGGGCTGGCTCTGTGCAGTAAAATCGACGAGCTGTATCAGTCGCATATCAGCGACCTGAATAAAACGGCGCTGAATGAGGAAACGACCAAAGGCATTTGCGACAATCTCCGGGAACTGGAGAAATTCTGGTCGGCATATGTCAATATCACCCATGATGACTTTTAGTCAAGGAGAAGGCTCCATGATGCATAAAGCTAGAGTTGTTTCGGCAGTATCTCTTGCGGGTGCTGTTGCCGCGCTGCTGATCTTTTTTGCCGCGCCGCCCGCTAAAAGCGTGGCCCAGAAATTCGTGACCATCGGCACCGGCGGCGTGACGGGCGTTTACTATCCCGCCGGCGGGGCTATCTGCCGCCTCGTTAACCGCGGGCGGCGGGAGCACGGCATACGCTGCTCCGTGGAATCCACGGGAGGATCGGTCTATAACTTGAACGCGCTCAGAAGCAACGAGCTGGACGTGGCGGTGGCTCAATCCGACTGGCAATACCATGATTACATGGGGACGGGCGTATTCAAGGATCTTGGGCCGGATAAAAAGCTGCGCTCCATGTTTTCCCTGCACAGCGAGCCTTTCACTGTTGTCGCGCGCGCCGACTCCAGCATCAAGACGTTCAGCGATCTGGTGGGCAAACGGGTGAATATCGGCAATCCCGGCTCCGGCATGCGCGCCACCATGGAGGTGCTGATGCAGCAGAAGGGCTGGACAAAGGAAACGTTCCAATCGGCCTCGGAGCTTAAGGCATCCGAGCAGGCGCAAGCCCTATGCAGCAATAAGATCGACGTGATGATTTACTCGGCGGGCCATCCCAACGGCGCCGTGCAGGAAGTCACCACGTCCTGCGATACGCGCGTCATTCCAGTGGATGACGCGGATGTGAAGGCGCTGGTCGATGCCTATCCGTTTTACGCTTTCGCCACGATCCCCGGCGGCATGTATCAGGGCAATCCTAACGATATCAAAACGTTCGGCGTGAAAGCGACCTTCGTGACGTCAGCCGACGTGGAAGAAGAAATCGTCTATACGATCGTAAAGGCGGTGTTCGATAATTTCGACAATTTCAAAACCTTACACCCGGTATTTTCCACATTGGATCCAAAGCGCCTGATCAAAGAAGGCAATACCGCGCCGTTGCATCCGGGAGCCGAACGCTATTTCAAGGAAGCAGGCTTGGCGCAGTAGCACATGATTCTTTCTTTTGTCATCGTAGGGAACCTATGACGGCTTTAGAAAAGGAGCTTGAGGAAGTTTCCGAACTCATCAATGAACGCATGAACGATCTGTTGCCTTCTCAGGCGCAGGGGATAGCCGGAGAAAAACGGGTAGCCGAAGCCATGCGTTATACGGCGCTCTCCGGAGGGAAACGGCTTCGGCCTTTTCTGGTGGTGAAAGCGGCCGATCTGTTCGGCGTCAGCCGTTCGTCGTCGCTCCAGGTGGCGGCGGCGGTCGAGTTTCTGCATGCGTATTCCCTGATTCACGACGATCTGCCTTCGATGGATGACGATGACGTGCGGCGAGGCCAGCCCAGCAGCCACATCAAGTT
>CAZXYG010000012.1:2782-6204 GCA_964644885.1 uncultured Rickettsiales bacterium | reverse complement strand
TGATGAGGCCACGGCCATCCTGGCGGGCGATGCTTTGCTGACCTTTGTGTTCGAAGTCATCTCACACCCCACCTCGCATCCCGATGCGGCGGTGCGCGCCGATCTGGTGCAGGCTGTGGCTTCCTCGGCGGGTATCCGCGGGCTGGTCGGCGGCCAAATGATGGATCTGATCTCGGAGGGCAAGGAACTGCCGCTGCAGGAGATCAATCGCCTGCAGCGCATGAAGACCGGCGCGCTGTTCGCGCTCTCGTGCGAAATCGGCGCGATTCTCGGCAAGGCCTCGCGCACCTGCCGCAACGCGCTGCGCGGCTTCGCCAACGACGTGGGGCTTGCTTTCCAGATCACCGACGACCTGCTCGACGCCGAGGGTTATATTGATGCGGCGGACAAGACCGTGAGCAAGGACGCCCTCGCCGGAAAAGCCACATTCGTCAATGCGCTCGGCATTGAGAAAGCGCGCACGCAGGCGAAAATGCTCTCCGAGCAGGCGGTGGCGCATCTGGTCACTTTTGACAAGCGCGCCGACGTGCTGCGCGAGTTTGCGCGGTTTGTGATTGAGCGAAAAAGATAAGCGCCGAATTTTTAGCTTCCAGCGCCGGATATGAAAATCCGCCTCGACGCCCTTCTCCTCGAACGCGATCTTGCCGCCGATATAAAGATTATGACGGGCAGCGTCGCCAGCGGGGATCGCAAGCTCGATAAGCCCGGCATGATGGTGAAGCGCGACATCGCCCTTACCGTCAAATCACGCAAGGGGCACCAATGGGCTTCACGCGGCGGGCTGAAGTTGGATCACGCGCTCGCGCATTTTTCCATTCGCCCGAAGAACAAAGTCGCTTTGGATATCGGCGCCTCCACTGGCGGATTCACCGATGTGCTGCTGCATCATGGCGCGAAGAAAGTCTTCGCGGTGGACGTAGGCTACGGGCAGCTCGACTGGCGGCTGCAGCGGGATTCCCGCGTCGTGGTCCTGGACCGCACCAACGCCCGCCATCTCACGCAGGCGCAGGTGCCGGAGCCGGCGGATCTCATCGTTTGCGACGCCAGTTTCATCGGCTTGCGCACGGTGCTTCCCGCCGCGCTGGCGCTGGCTTCGGATGACGCCATGGCCGTGGCGCTCATCAAGCCGCAGTTCGAGTTGCCGAAAGAGGACATCGGGGAGGGCGGAATCGTCATCGCTCCCGCTCTGCACAAAAAAGCCTGTCATTTGGTGGAGGAATGGCTTAAAAATGAACAGGGATGGCGGGTGCTGGGCGTCACTGAAAGCCCGATCACCGGCCAGAAAGGCAACCGGGAATTCCTGATCGCAGCGCAGGTAATCTAGTGCAATCTCCCGAATTTTATAGCCAGCTTTTTTGGGATAGCCTGCTTTCCGGGCTGCTCTTTCCGTTGCGCGGCGAATTGACTCTCAAGGCGCTTTATCATTTCGGCGAGATTGATCCGCTGCATCTGTTCGTTATTGCGTTACTGGCTTGGATTATCGCCGCCTGCGTTAATTGGCTCCTGGGAAGGCTGACCATCAAGCTCATCCTGGAGGGTATGGAGAGCATGCGGGGGGAACTGGCGGGCCGTTATGAAAAAGCCGTGCGCTTCACCAATCGCTGGGGTTTTCTGTTCGTGATTTTTCTCTCGTGGATTTCCACTATCGGCCCCGCCGTGATCTTCGTCGCCGGGCTTTTCCGCATGCGGATGTGGTTGTTGATTGCCAGTGCGATTGCATCTAAGGTACTGTACTATATGCTTTTTGTTATTTCTGCATGGTAGCTATGTTTGGAAGAAAAACCACCCTAAGCGTCGGAAGCGTCACTACCAAATGCTGAATGCATTGCCGGAAGGCAGCGCTCTTGATTGTATCTAAAGGGTTTCTGAGATGGTGGGGTTCGTTGCAGAAAAAGAAGCGTTTGGAGTGAACTATCATCATGAACTTAAACTATGAAACGTACGGCATAGCATGCGTCCTGCCAGTCTTAACGACCTGTTCGCCGATGTGTCCACGCTGAAGGGCGTGGGGACGGCCATCCGCGCGTTGCTGGAGAAGCTCTGCGGCGTGCGCGTCATCGACCTGCTGTGGCATCTGCCCGTGGGAATTATTGACCGGCGCCATAGCCCGCCGTTTTATCAAGCGCAGGAGGGCGCGGTGATTACCGCCGAGGTTACGGTGGAGGGGTATCGTTTTCCGGATCGCCTGCACCGCAGCGTACCTTATCGCGTACTGTGCCGAAATGAATCGGGGATGCTGGATATCGTTTTCTTTCATGGCCGCGAGGAATATATCGGAAAAATGCTGCCCCAAGGCGCGCGCCGTGTCGTCAGCGGCCGAGTGGAGCGTTTCGGCGGAAAACTCCAAATGCCTCATCCTGATTATATCGTGGAGCCTGCGCGGCTCGCCGAAATTTGCCGCGTCGAACCGCTCTATCCGTTGACGCAGGGAGTGACCCGGAAAAAACTTCATATACTTATTGCCCAGGCGTCGGCGCGGCTGCCGGCGCTGGAGGAGTGGGTTGATAAGAATTATCTCCAAAAACAGCGCTGGCCTTCGTGGCAAGAAGCGATGCGAATGAACCATGCGCCGCAGGAATCGCATGATATTCTACCGTTTGCCGAGGCTCGCCAGCGTCTGGCTTATGACGAGTTGCTTGCCAATCAATTGATTCTTGCGCTTTCGCGTGGGCGCATCAAGAAGCAAACCGGGCAGGCGATAAAGGGAAACGGAGAACTGCGCCGAAAATTGTTGAATGGCCTGCCTTTCGCGCTCACCGCCGGACAAAAAAAGGTAGTGAAGGAAATCACCGCCGATATGGCGTCATTCGAACGCATGGTACGGCTGCTTCAGGGCGATGTCGGCAGCGGAAAAACCGTGGTGGCTCTGCTTTCTATGCTCAACGCCGTGGAATGCGGCATGCAGGCCGCTATCATGGCTCCGACTGAAATTCTCTGCCGCCAGCATTTTCAAACGGTTCAGACATTCTTAGAGCAGGCGGGATTGCGGGAAGAGGTTGTGATAGCAACGCTTCTTGGCCAGGATAAAGGCCGCGTGCGTGAGGATAAGCTGCGCAGCTTCCGCGAAGGCACAACCCATATCGTGATAGGCACGCATGCGCTGTTCCAGGAAGATGTGGCGTTTCATCGGCTGGCGCTGGTGGTGATTGACGAGCAGCATCGCTTTGGCGTGCGGCAACGCCTCAAGCTGCTCGAGAAAGGTCCGGATGCGGACATGCTGCTACTCACCGCCACGCCTATTCCGCGTACGCTGGCGTTCACTTTTTACGGCGACATGGATATTTCCTCATTGCGGGAGAAGCCGCCGGGGCGGACGGCGGTTGATACGCGGGCTATTCCCAATGCGCGACTGCCGGATGTGTTTGCGCGGTTACGCGCAGCGCTGCAGGAAGGCCGTAAAGCCTATTGGATATGCCCTCTCA
>CAZXYG010000012.1:0-2772 GCA_964644885.1 uncultured Rickettsiales bacterium | reverse complement strand
GCCGACATGGCGGCGGTGGAATCGCGCTACCGGGAGTTTCAAAAAATCTTCGGCGTGAAAAATGTAGGTCTTGCGCATGGAAAAATGAAAGCCCCTGAGCGAGATGCCGTCATGCAACGCTTCCGTGACGGAGAAATACGGTTATTGGCGGCGACCACGGTCATCGAAGTAGGCGTGGACGTGCCCGATGCCACCGTCATGGTGATCGAGCATGCCGAGCGTTTCGGACTCGCGCAATTGCATCAATTGCGCGGTCGGGTAGGGAGGGGAGGGGCGCTATCCGCCTGCTTGCTGGTCTACGCGGATCCATTGAGCGAGACAGCCAAGGCGCGGCTTAAGATTATCCGCGAAACCGACGATGGCTTTCGCATCGCCGAGGAAGATTTGATGCTGCGCGGCAGCGGCGAGGCGCTTGGCACCAAGCAGAGCGGCGTGCCGGAATTCCGCATCGCCGATCTTGCCCATCACCAGGAATTATTGCTCGCCGCCCGCGATGATGCAAAGCTTATTATACATGCCGACCCTCGCCTGCAATCGCCTCGCGGGAAAGCGCTTCGCGCGCTGCTTTATCTTTTTGAATACGATACGCAAATCACCTATCTAAGGTCGGGGTAGAGGGACGGTTGGCGCTAAAGAGCATAGTCTTACCACCGCATCCGCCACCGTATCCGCCGGGTCTTGTGTATGGCGGAGAGCGATTTCCGAAGCTTTCTTCTGCGCGTTTTCCCAGAAAATTTGTTCTCGCGCCAGGTGGTGCAATGCTTTTGTCACCAACGTAGGATCGTTTTCGCGCTGCTTGCGTGCGAATCCCAGCGCGCATTGCAATCCCATAAGACGCGATGCCGTCATCTGCTGCTCAAGCTGCGATGCCAGGATAAGCTGCGGAATGCCAAACGCCAGCGCTTCACAGGAAGTCGCATGGCCGCCGTGATGCACAATCACCGAGCGTTCCTTGAGAATCTTCTGTAAATCCTGCGGCGCGTCGTGGAAATGGATATTGCGATAGCCCTCCGCCCGCGCAGCGTTTTGCGCTTCGCTTTCCTTTCCCGGGAGCGGCGGCGGCAAGGAATTAGGAGCAAAATTCCGTATAAACGTATCGCACGGCATGCCTGCCTTATCCAGGCTTTCCAAGGAAAGCTTTATATCCGAAGACTTACCGGAAAGGTAAAGAAATGCCGAAGGTTTTTTTGGCGGCGCGAACGGGGTGAAGGCGCGCCTTATCGCTGCCGATACCGGGCCGATGGCCGAATGCTTCCTTAAAGCCGCGTATACGTCCAGTTCAGGGTAGCTCAGAACGAACACGCCTTCTCCGCCGAACATATCCGAAAGAAAATCGAACGGCGCAAGCGTCAATTGCTTGCGCACGGTATTGATGGCTGAGAGCGCCAGCGCCTCGTGCCGCCCGCTTACTTCGGGCACCGCATTTTCCCACGCGCGAATATTAGGCATTCGCATGCCTTCCGGCGGGACGGAAAACGGCGTACCGACAGTGATAAACGGCATGATGCCCCGGTAAGAAATCGCTGCCGTGGGGCTATACTCGGCGATGACGGCGTCGATACGCTCGCGCTGCGCCAGCGTTTGCCATTCTGCGGTCAAGCGCATAAGCTTGGTGGCATCCGCATACCCCGCAAGGAATAATACATCCGCCAGCGTGTGAATATCCACGCCGTGATCCTTCGGCACGGAAGTCATGAGAAGCGGTGCTTGGATAACCTCAAATCCCTGATGTTCCCAGAGCGGGCGGGTGGTGTTGCGATCGCACAGCGCCAGAACGGGCGTATGGCCGCGCGCGCGAAGAGCTTTTGCGATCGGCACGAGCATCGCCACATGCCCCAACCCCATGCCATGCTCCCACGCGAGAAGAATTCTAGCCATAACGCGCTATGTTTTAAGAAATCCGCCGGATTGCGGATTTATCCCATGCACCACAGCAGAATCGCCTTCTGAATATGCAGGCGGTTCTCGGCTTCGTCCCAGACCACGGATTGCGGGCCGTCGATCACGGAAGCCGCCACTTCCTGGCCCCGGTGCGCGGGCAGGCAGTGCATGAACAGCGCATCCTTGCCGGCGGCGCGCATGACGGCGTCCGTGACTTGGAACGCGGCCAGCGCTTGCTTTTTCTTTTCGGCGTCGGAATCCTCACCCATGGAAACCCACGTGTCCGTAACAATAAGATCGGCTTCCTTGGCTGCCGCCAGAGAATCGTGCATAAGCTTCACATGCGCCGGCAAGCTGCCTTCGGGCGGCGTCAATTCTTCCGGGCAGGCAAGCCGAAAGGTAAAGCCGAAGGAACCCGCCGCTTGCATCCATGAATTAGCCACGTTGTTTGTATCGCCGAGCCACGCCACGGTTTTGCCTTTTATATTTCCCCGGTGTTCCTCGTACGTCATGATATCCGCCATGATCTGACAGGGATGGCTGTAATTGGTGAGGCCGTTGATCACCGGCACCGTAGCGTGTTGCGCCATTTCCTTGAGCGCGGAATGCTTGAAGGTGCGCAGCATGATAATATTCACGTAGCGCGAGAGCACCCGCGCCGTGTCGGCGATGGTTTCGCCGCGGCCAAGCTGACAATCCGAAGCGCTGAGATACAGCGCATGCCCGCCCAATTGCTGAATGGCCACTTCGAACGATACCCGCGTGCGCGTCGAGGGCTTTTCAAAAATCATCGCCAGATGCTTATCGGCGAGTTTTTTCTCAAAGACGCCGCTTGCGGCGGCGCGTTTCAGCCTGCGCGCTTCCTCCAGTAAATGCCGGAGGACGGCGGGC
>CAZXYG010000011.1:38931-40085 GCA_964644885.1 uncultured Rickettsiales bacterium | reverse complement strand
GCGCGGCCAGTACCGCTATCGCTTTCTTGTCCATACGCCGAGGAGCGCCAACATCCAGAAACTACTGCAGAAGTGGCTTGCGGGAGTAAAGATTCCGTCCTCCATCCGCCTCAAAATCGACGTGGATCCGTATAGTTTTACTTAACGATTTGTTAATGATTTTCTGCTAACATCAAGCCGAACAGATCGTGGAGAAGAAAAACATGTCGAGAAACACTATAAACAACGATGTAAAAGGCGCGTTCAGAGAAGTTGTGTTAAGTAAAAACAGAACTCCAAATGGAGCCATAATAAACACAAATGGAGAAAGTAGAGCTTCAAATATACTAGATGGCACCGATAAAACGTATCAGAATCCTAACGAGCGGCTTGCTGCAGCAATGGCGGCAATGGGGGAAGGCAGAACCAAGATTACTATGAATGATATCAATGCGCAGTTAGTGAAAATGGAAAAGAAACCCTTCTCTGCGAAAGAGAGTAAAGAAATTGATGAGGCTGCAAATAAATTCCGGTCGCCACAGAAAGCTCCCATGCTACAGGGTGGTCCCGCACAGAATGGTAAGCCCACGCAAACAGATGGTCCCAAACCAAAGAGTGGTCCCAGTGCCTCAATAAGGCTAGAGAATGCAGCGAAGCAATTTTATACATCCAATGAACCGGCAGCCTCGGAATACGGTGGAGGGTTTTTACCCGAGGCGTCGGGCAGGGGGCCGAAGCCAAACGGACGGACGGCATAGTACCCTTTATCTTTAACGCTCCCATTCCTTCATTCTTCAATTGCACGGGCGAAAGCCATGTGTTAGATAGCACCTGCCTTAAATCGGGACATTGCACTCATGGCCGGACGTCATACAGGAAAAAACGCGCTTTCCCGCCGTTATGCAGCGGCTCTGTTCGCGCTTGCATGGGAGAAGAAATCTCTTGCCGCCGTGGAAAAAGACATGAAGACGCTGATGGCGCTGTGGATGCAATCCGAACTCCTCCAGATCGCCGCATCCAACCCCGTGCTTTCGCGCGTCGCCGTTGTGGGCGCGTTCGGTGAGATTCTCAAGAAAATCAAAGCGCACAGTTTAACACGGCGTTTCATCGAGGTTTTAGGCGAGAATCGCCGCCTGGCTCTGCTGCCTGCCATTATTGCCTCATTTCAGGAAATG
>CAZXYG010000011.1:29098-38921 GCA_964644885.1 uncultured Rickettsiales bacterium | reverse complement strand
AGGAAATGCTGCGCGCGCAGCGTGGCGAGATCGCCGCTACCGTAACGTCCGTTGCAAAACTGGGAGCGAAGCACGTTACGGCGCTCTCGCAGGAACTGGGCAAGGCCATGAGCAAAAAAATCCTAATCGAGGAAAAGCAAGATCCGGAAATCCTTGGCGGTTTGACGATACGGGTAGGCTCGCTCCTGCTTGATGGGTCGCTATCGGGGAAGCTTGATCGGCTGCGGCTCACGCAAAGACACATGAACACGTAAATTAGGGAGACACGAATGGAAGTACGCGCATCGGAAATTTCGAGCATTCTCAAAAAACAGATTCAGGAATTCGATACAGGAGCGGAGCTTAAAGAAATCGGTCAAGTGTTGGCGGTTGGCGACGGCATTGCCACTATTTACGGCCTTGATCGGGTGATGGCGGGCGAAATGGTCGAATTCCCGGGCGGCATCATGGGCATGACGCTGAATCTGGAAGAAGACAATGTCGGCGTGGTAATTTTCGGCGACGACCGCGACATCAAGGAAGGCGATACGGTCAAGCGCACGGGGCGCATCGTCGAAGTGCCGGTGGGCGAAGGTCTTCTGGGCCGCGTGGTGGATGGACTCGGCAATCCTATCGACGGCAAAGGTGCGTTGAAAAATACCAAGCGCGCACGATTGGAAGTGAAAGCTCCCGGCATCATCGCGCGTAAATCGGTGCACCAGCCGGTGCAGACCGGTATCAAGGCTATCGATGCGCTGATCCCGGTGGGCCGCGGCCAGCGTGAACTTATTATTGGCGACCGCCAGACCGGCAAGACCGCCGTGGCTATCGATACCATCCTTAACCAGAAAAAAGCCTTCGACGATAACGACGAGGATAATAAGCTCTATTGCATTTACGTGGCTATTGGCCAGAAGCGTTCCACCGTGGCGCAGATCGTTAAGAAGCTCGAAGAGGAAGGCGCGATGAAATACAGCATCGTGGTGGCGGCCACCGCCTCCGAGCCTGCGCCGCTGCAATTCCTGGCGCCCTACGCCGGCTGCGCCATGGGCGAATTTTTCCGCGACAGCAAGCGCCACGCGCTGATTATTTACGACGATCTTTCCAAGCACGCCGTGGCGTACCGCCAGATGTCGCTGCTGCTGCGCCGCCCTCCGGGGCGCGAGGCCTATCCCGGCGACGTGTTCTATCTCCACTCGCGCTTGCTTGAGCGCGCCGCTAAGATGTCCGACGCCGAGGGCGCCGGGTCGCTCACCGCGCTGCCGATCATCGAAACGCAGGCGGGTGATGTTTCGGCTTATATCCCGACCAACGTGATTTCGATTACCGACGGGCAGATATTTCTTGAAACCGAGCTGTTCTATAAAGGCATCCGCCCGGCGCTGAATGTAGGACTTTCAGTGAGCCGCGTCGGTTCCGCCGCGCAGATAAAGGCGATGAAGCAGGTGGCGGGCAGCATCAAGCTGGAACTCGCGCAGTACCGAGAAATGGAAGCCTTTGCCCAGTTCGGCTCTGACCTTGACGCTGCCACGCAAAAGCTGCTGGCGCGCGGCGCGCGCCTGACGCAGTTGCTCAAGCAGGACCAGTACAGTCCGCTGCCGGTGGAGGAACAGGTGGTTTCGATTTACGCTGGCGTGAAGGGTTACTTGGATAAGACGCCCGCCGGTGATGTCAACCGCTTCGAGAGGGAGCTTCTTTCTCACCTCCGCAACAAGCATAAGGCAATCCTCAAAAGCATCCGCGAAGAGCAGAAACTCAACGAGGAAACGGAGAAAAAGCTGAAAGCGGCGCTGGAGGAGTTTTGCAGACTGTTCAGTTAGGGGCGCTGGGTACTGGGTACTAGGTGTTGGGAAAAAGATGGTAATCAGCAGTTACAAGGATTTGCAGGTGTGGCAGTATCCCATGCTACTTGTAGAGCGCGTCTATTGTATTTCTTCCTCTTTTCCCAAGCAGGAAATATATGGTCTGACCTCACAACTGCGCCGGGAAGCGGTTTCCGTCCCCGCCAATATCGCGGAAGGACACAACAGAGAATCGCTGCGGAAATACCTACATTTCCTATCCATAGCGCTCGGCTCCCTTGCGGAAGTCGAAAGGCTTCTTGTGTTGGCGCGCAATCTTGGTTTTACGGAGAATGCGGACGCCCTGCTAAAGGACGCCGATATTCTGGGTAAGAAACTGCGTAACCTGCATCGGTCGTTTAAAATGAAGCTGAGTCCCAATGTCAAGAATCTAGCACCCATCACCTAGCGCCCGCTATCATGCCCAACCTCAAATCCCTCAAAAGCCGCATCAAGAGCGTGAAATCCACGCGCAAGATCACGAGCGCCATGAAGATGGTCTCGGCCAGCAAGCTGCGCCGCGCGCAGGAGCGCGCTATTGCCGCGCGGCCCTATGCGGAACGCATGCATCGCATGTTGGCTGCTCTGGCAGAGAAAGCCAATCCGGAAACCGCGCCTGCTCTGCTCACCGGGCACAAAGCGGCAAAAAATCACCTGCTGATCTTAGCCACTGCCGACCGTGGCTTGTGCGGCGGCTTCAACAGCTCCATCGTGCGCGCGACGAAGAAAGCGGTTGCAGAATATGCGCGGCAAGGGAAAAAAGTCCAACTTCTCACCGTCGGTCGCAAGGGGCGCGAGCAGTTGAGTGCTGCCACCGAGAAATATACGTTCCGCGATCATATCGATACGCGGCAGCACCGCGCCGTGCAGTACGACACCGCCGAAGAAATCACGGCGAAGCTATTGGAGTTTTTCGAGAAGGGCGAGATTGATACCTGCTCGATCGTCTACAATAAATTCCTTTCTGCCATCTCGCAGAAAGTCACATTCGGCCAGTTAATACCGTTGCCCGTGAGCGTACCGGCTAGCGCCCAACACCCAGTACCCGGCGCTGTTTACGACTATGAACCCTCTGAGGAAGCTATCCTGGCGGAGCTCCTGCCCCAGAATATAGCGGTGCAGATTTTCGGTGCTCTGCTGGAAAATGCCGCCAGCGAGCAAGGCGCACGCATGACCGCGATGGATAACGCCACCCGCAATGCGGGCGAGATGATAGGAAGGCTGACGCTGCAATACAACCGCACCCGCCAAGCTGCGATTACCAAGGAATTGATCGAGATTATTTCCGGTGCGGAAGCGATTTAGGAATCATAAACCGAGATGAAATAATAATGTGTCTTTTGTCAAAACAAGTGAAGAAAAAACAAGATAAACTGGAGTAAATAAATGGCTAAAACTAAAAAGATAGAAAACGTCGGCAGGGTTACGCAAGTCATCTCCGCCGTGGTGGACGTGCAGTTTGAGGGCGGCAACCTGCCGGCTATTTTAAACGCGCTCGAATGCGAGAATCAAGGCAAGCGGCTGGTGTTGGAGGTAGCGCAGCACCTGGGCGAAAATTCCGTGCGCACGATCGCCATGGATTCCACTGACGGCTTGGTGCGGGGGCTGGAGGTGCGCGATACCGGCGAACCGATTTCCGTGCCCGTGGGACCGGAGACATTGGGCCGCATCATCGACGTAGTGGGCAATCCCATTGACGAAAAAGGGCCGCTCAAGACAAAAAAACGCACCTCTATCCACCAACCCGCTCCTTCTTTTGTGGATCAATCAACCGAAACTGACATTCTTGTCACCGGCATCAAGGTGATCGACCTCCTGGCGCCTTATTCCAAGGGCGGCAAGGTAGGTTTGTTCGGCGGCGCGGGCGTTGGCAAGACCGTGCTGATCATGGAACTCATCAACAATATCGCCAAGGCGCACGGCGGCTATTCCGTATTCGCGGGCGTGGGTGAGCGCACACGCGAGGGCAATGATCTCTACCACGAAATGATTGAGTCCGGCGTCATCAATCTCAAGGACATGGCAAAATCCAAGGTGGCGCTGGTTTACGGCCAGATGAACGAGCCGCCCGGAGCGCGCGCGCGCGTGGGGCTTTCCGGCCTTACCCTCGCCGAGTATTTTCGCGACGAGGAAGGCCAGGACGTGCTGTTCTTCATGGATAACGTGTTCCGCTTCACCCAGGCCGGTTCGGAAGTCTCGGCGCTCCTGGGCCGCATTCCTTCCGCCGTGGGTTACCAGCCCACGCTGGCCACCGACATGGGCGCGTTGCAGGAACGCATCACCTCCACCAATAAGGGTTCGATCACTTCGGTGCAGGCGATTTACGTTCCCGCCGACGATCTCACCGACCCGGCGCCGGCGACTTCGTTCGCGCATCTGGACGCCACCACAGTGCTTTCGCGCCAGATCGCCGAGCTTGGCATCTACCCGGCTGTGGACCCGCTCGATTCAACTTCGCGCATTCTCGATCCGCGCAACGTGGGGCAGGAACATTACGCCGTGGCGCGCGAGGTGCAGCGCATCCTGCAAACTTATAAATCGCTGCAGGACATCATCGCGATTCTCGGCATGGATGAACTTTCGGAAGAAGACAAGCTCACCGTGGCGCGCGCGCGAAAGATCCAGCGTTTCCTGTCGCAGCCGTTCCACGTGGCTGAAGTGTTCACCGGCAGCCCAGGAAAGCTGGTGCAGCTCAACGATACCATCCGCGGCTTCAAGGAAATCTGCGATGGTAAACATGACGAGCTGCCAGAATCCGCCTTTTACATGGTGGGCGGCATCGACGAGGCCATCGCCAAGGCTAAAAAACTGGCGGCGGAAGCGGCGTGAATGTAGCGTAAGCTTACGTCCGCCTATACTTCCTGCCAGGATTTTTCTTTTTTGGGTTCTGGTTCGGTTGGTTTATCCGCCTTTGCTTTGCGCTCTTCTGCTGGCGCTGCATGATCCATGCTCATTTCATCGCCACCGCCGTTACCCTTAGCGGAAGCTTCTTTCTTCACGCTCGACCATAGCAGGCGGTCCGCCGGGAGCGTGACGATAACGCGAGTGCCGACGCCCTCCAGGCTGCGCACATCCAACGCACCGCCGTGCAACTCGGCAAACATCTTGGAAAGCGGCAGTCCGAGACCGGTGCCGCCATAAGCGGGATCTCTGTGCACTTGGCCGAACACGGAGAGCGCTTTTGGGATATCTTCTTCTTTCATGCCGATGCCGGTATCGGTCACGATGAGTTCCAAATTTTTATCGTCATTAAACTGGGCGGTGATTTCCACCCGTCCGTTTTCCGGCGTGAATTTGATGGAGTTACTGAGTAAATTGAGCAATATCTGCTTCATTTTGCGCCGATCCGCCCGTACTTTCGGGAGTCCGTTCTGCGGGATATTATTGATTAAACGGAGCTTGGTCTGTTTAGCGCGCTCGCCCACGATGCGGATGCTTTCCTCGGCGATAAGGGGAATGGAGACGCTTTCTTCGCGCAGTTCCAGCTTGCCGGCATCGCCTTTTGAAAAAGCCAGAATATCATTGATAAGCTCAAGCAGATGCGTGCCGCATAAATTGACGTCATCAATGCGCTCTTTCTGTTTAGCGTTGAGTTTGCCGAAATAGCCGCTTGAGAGCATTTCGGAAAATCCGATAACGGCGTTAAGCGGCGTGCGCAGCTCATGGCTCATGTTGGCAAGAAACTCGGACTTGGCCTGGCTTGCCAGCACCGCTGCTTGTTCCGAGCGCTCCACGCGCTGTATTTGCTTGCCGAACGCTGCGGTGAAGGCCACCGTTCCTGCCACGAACAACGCGAAAATACCGAGATACATGATGTCGTCCTGCCGGGCTTGCCACCACGGCGCCAAGATGTCCTTGCCGTCCAATATCACGGCGATGCCGATAGTAAGGTGTGGGATAAACGAAAGCGCGAATATGCTGAGATTCGGATCCAGCATGGCATGTGAAACAAGCGTGTCATAATTGACCCGGACGCTGCCTAAGCCCGCCTCATCGATCACCTCATTCAAGCGCGTGGCTTCGGTGGTGGTGCGGCTTTGGTTGATCAAGAAAGTGCGGTCGCCGGTGAAAACAGCAAATCGGGTGGATTTATCCGTTTCCAGCGAGTTGAAAAAATCAAGCAAGTACGCGGTGTTGACCACGGCCACCACAATGCCGCCAAAACTGCCGTTAAGCGTGGTGACGCGGCGTGACATGACAAAAAACTCTCCTTCCTTTTTATCGCTTTCGTGCGGTTGGATGAAGAGAAGATCGGTATCGTCCGAATCGGCATGCGCACGGAAATAATCGCGGTGAGCAATATTCATTTTCTCGGACAGCCAGTCATTATATCTATTATCGGTGGACATGGCGATGATATCGCCCTTGGCGTTAGTCATGAACATCGCGGTAATCTGAGGGGTCTCCTTCACCCACAGCGCGAATTGGTTGCGCATATCCTCGATCAGGTTGCCGCCGAAAAGAGCGTTGAAATATTGCCGTTCCACGGCGCGGCGCAATGTCAGATCCACCGCTAGAAAGGTTAGCTCCACATGATCGAACATCACGTGCAATAAGCGCTGGGCGTGCGCCTTTTCTTCATTCATGCGCGTTTCATAGGCGCTCTCGCCGCGCAGTATGATAACCACGCAGTTCGCCAGCATGATCAGCGCGCTGAAGATGATAATAAGACGCGCCAGTGGAAAACGCTTATTTAAAGCGGGATTCCTATTTTCCACGCGCGAAACTGGTTTTATGGCGGGCATGGCCCGTTTCCTCTCCCAACGGCATTACAGAGGGCGCGATAATACCTATTTTTTCATTTATATCAAGAAGTAAATTAAACTTATTAAAGTAAAACCAGATGCTCTGAAGAGGCTATGCGCCGTCAGCATAGTTAAAAACCTATTAAAATACAGCACTTTTTTGGAAGTGTTCTTTATATTTTTGTTAAAAGGAGAAACATGGATGTCATTTTCAACCGTTCTTGGCCTTGTTCCGAAGCGTTATTTTTCTATACTGGGGCGCACCGCAGTTCAGGGGAGTGGTTCCGATGGTCGCGCGTATGCAAACCTTCGCCTTTGTCGGCATCGAGGTTGTCGATGTGGACGTGCAGGCCCATTTTTCGCCGGGCCTTCCTTCGTTCTCTATCGTCGGCATGCCGGACAAGGCAGTTTCGGAATCGCGTGAGCGCATCCGCGCCGCGCTGCACGCGATCGGGCTGGCGCTGCCCGCGAAGCGCATCACCGTCAACCTTACCCCGGCGGACCTGCCCAAAGAAGGCAGCCATTTCGACTTGCCGATCGCGCTGGCGCTACTGGCGCAGATGGCAGCGTTGCCGGAGGATTTTCTGGAGCCGTTTATCGCCATGGGCGAGCTTTCGCTCGATGGCGGGCTGGTGCCCGTGGCCGGTGTGCTGCCCGCAGCCGTCGGCGCGCTGGCGCGCGGCAAGGGCATCATCTGCCCGCGCCGGAACGGACCGGAAGCAGCCTGGGCCGGAGAATTGGACATACTGGCGCCCGCCGGTATCTTGTCGCTGCTCAACCATTTCCGGGGCACGCAGGTTCTGGCTCCCCCTGTCGTGGAAAATGATCGGAAGGAGCCGTCGTACCCTGATTTCGCCGACATAAGAGGTCAGGAAACCGCGCGACGCGCTCTTGAGATTGCTGCGGCGGGCGGGCATAACGTGCTGATGAGCGGTCCGCCGGGGGCTGGAAAATCCATGCTGGCTGCCCGGCTGCCCGGCATTCTCCCGCCGCTGGACGCGCGCGAGATCCTTGATATCAGCATCGTGCACAGCATAGCCGGAGAGTTGGTCGGCGGCAGGCTGGCTACGATCCGGCCTTTCCGCAGCCCGCACCATAATTGCTCGATGCCGGCGCTTATCGGCGGCGGCAGCCGGGTCAAGCCCGGCGAGGTAACGCTTGCCCACCGGGGCGTATTGTTTCTGGATGAATTGCCGGAATTTTCGCGCCCGGTGCTTGACAGTCTCCGCCAGCCCCTCGAAGCGCGCGAAGTTACGGTGGCGCGCGTCCATTCACATGCCACGTTTCCCGCCGATTTTCAACTGATTGCGGCGATGAATCCCTGCCGCTGCGGCTACCTCGACGATCCCGCACGCGCCTGCTCGCGTGCCCCGCGCTGTGCCGAGGAATACCAGAGCAAACTCTCCGGACCGCTGCTCGACCGCATCGATATCCACATTGAGGTGCCTGCCCTGACGCCTATGGAAATAGAAACGGCCGGAAAGTCGGAACCGAGCGCCGCGATTGCGGCGCGGGTGGCGAAAGCCCGCCAGCGCCAGCGGGAGCGCTATGTGGAAAAGGGTATTACGCTCAACCGGCAGATCGAGGGCGATCTCCTGGAACGCCACGCCGCACCCGACGCGGAAGGGAAAAAATTGCTGCTGCAGGCGGTCGATACGTTCAGGCTTTCGATGCGCGGGCATAACCGCGTGCTGCGAGTGGCGCGCACCATCGCCGATCTGGCGGGCAGCAGAAACGTCGCCCGCGCACACATCGCCGAGGCGCTCTCCTACCGCTATCCGGCGGTGTACAAGAAAGTGGCGTGAGCGGGCATCAAAGATCTATAGGCTTTTTTGCGGCAGGAAGTTTCCGGCGTTGGCTCACCACGGCGCCGAGTCGGCGGCGGCTTTGCCGGGAAAGCCGATGCGGGGGTTAAGCGGGTTGCGGCTCTCGCCGGGAATGGAGCGGCCTGCGCCGAGATTGTCGTTATTGGGCATGAATCGCCGCGTTTTGCGGATATTATGCAATGCGTGCTCGAGCTGGCGCTCCAAGGGATCGTGCAGCCCGAGCAGGTGGCCGATCGAGGTATTGTCGTATTTCAGCAGCAGGGCGATATGCTCCTCCATTGGGCTTACGATGGTTTCCGGGACGCCCTCCCGGCGCAATGCGGCGAAGAGATGGCCGGCCAATGTATGCGCATTGCCCGGCATGTGATCCACCAGCAACCCGCCCAGCGTCTGGTTGTGCAGATAATCATCGGGCAGCAGCAACAAGGCGTCCCGTGTCATGGTGTCAAGATCGGCTTTCTCGCCGAATACGTCCTCCAACTGGAAGGTGGGGCTGGGCGCAAAACGCACGGACTGAATAGCGATGAGCCACTGTTTCGGGTTCCGACGGGTGATGGCGGCGACACGGTCGGGGTGCATATTCTCGCCGTTAGGAAACTCACTCATTTCTGGCCGTTTCGTGCAGTTTCTAACTATCCTTACCTATCACCATAGCATAGGATCGTTAAAAAAAGATTAAAGATTGAAATAATTTTTGCCTAATAAAAGAAGCGGCTGCGGCACGATGGCGCTTATTCGGCGGAAACCGTACTGGCATTATCAGGCGCTGCGTGTGCATCCGCTTCCTCCCATTGTGTGGAAGCAGGTGCAACAAACGGGCGTTGCTTGTTTTTTATAAGCGATTGAATATGTGGCCGGAATGGTTCCGCGTGAGAAGGAAGCTTTGCGCCCGCGATGCTGGATGTATCGCTCAGGCGATGCACGAAATGGGTTTCTTCGCCGGAGAAAGCAAGGCCCAGCGTCTTCTGCAGATCGGCGCCGGCGAAATTTGCGCCGCTTATAACGGTTTCAAAAAGTTTTGTGTAGCTCAGATTGGCTTCGCGGAAATCGGCGTGGCTGACATCGGCATGATCGAGATGCGTATCGGCAAGGTTGGCTTGGGCAAATATGCTGCGTACAGCCGCAACCCGCGAGAGAATGGAGCCGGATAAATCCAGCCCGCTGAAATCCAGCCCGCTGATATTCGAGCCGGAAAGGTCGATATATACCGTTCCCTCATGGTTGTTTTCAGAGGCGCTCCGGGTAATTCTGACGAGAAGATTGCAGAGTTCCGGATCAAGAAAATCCACGGCGCGCAGATCGACGTTCGCAAGATCGGCAAAGCCAACCCTTTCCGCTGCGCGCAATCGCAGGATCAGCTGCCTGGTCGTAAGCACGGGAAGCATAAATCCGTCCTCTTCGTTAAGAGAGGATGAAAAATAGAGCATAAAAC
>CAZXYG010000011.1:24566-29088 GCA_964644885.1 uncultured Rickettsiales bacterium | reverse complement strand
GTTTTTGGAAGTATGATAGGCTAAAAAGCCACAGTTGAGGCATGCATGATTGAGAAATCAGACTTACCGGGCGGAATAGTAGGGCAGGTGCGAGTGCCGACCGCCACGCGCGGCGTTGTGCCCGGTCTTCCGCCGGCGCTTGTTGCCATGCGTCCCGATACCTTGCTGCAAGCCTTGGTGATGGGCGTCGATCGGGAAGGGCATACGCTATTGCAGACGCCGTTCGGCGATCTGGCTGCGACCACGCGCCTATCGTTGCCGACGGGCAGCAGCGTCATGCTGAAGGTGTTGAGCAACGCGGCATATGCGCCCTTGCCTGCGGATGGTGGCGCTGCCGGACAGGCGGCGCAGAAAACGCCGGAATTTCAGGCGCGCATTGTATCGGTGAACGGCAGGCCGCCGGATCCTGCGGCGCTCCTGCCGACCGCGGCATCGTCCGGCGATGCCATGCCGAATGAACGCGGCGCTTTGCCTGCGGGATACGATATTCTCCGTGCCGTGCCTACGGGTGGCGAAAGGAGATCTGTGGCTGCTCCTCTTTCTCACACAAGTGCTGCGCCCTCTGCGCCGCCGTCTATGCCGTCCGAGGCGGCTATTGTCAATCTTTCCAAAGGCACGCAGATCGAGGCGCGGGTGCTGGAGCTGGCTCCTGCCGCTTCCCGCTTCCTTCCCGGCTTGCCGTTTTCTTCGCTTGCGCCTGCCGCCACCTCCGCGTTCACCCCCTCCCTTGCGTCCGCCGATACCCTGCGCGTGCATGTTCTGGCGACGCAGGTTCCTGTATCTCCCGGCACGGCGGCGTCTTCCGCGCTGCCGCTTTTACAGCCTCAGGTGGCGGCTGTGACGACGCACCCGGCATTTTCCGGTACGGTGATCGGGATAGAATCCAGCGAAACAGTCCTGAAAACCCAGGTCGGCATACTCAAGTTACCCGTGGAAGTCGCTCTGCCGAAGGGAACGCAGGTGTTGCTTGAGGCTGTATCCATGCCATCCCGCCCGGTGGAGGAAATGGAGCTGTCCCTCCGGGAAGCTGATCCGGCGCGGATACTTGCCCGTCTGACCGGTCAGGAGTCCGGGCTTGCGCAATTAGCATTGGCGCTGCGGTTTATTGATGCTGAAACCGGCAGCCGTCATCTGCAGCGGCAATTTCCACAGCTCGATACGTTCCTGGCCGCGCGCGCGCTATGGTTTATGCATGGCGTGCAGCGAGGCGATGCAGAACAATGGCTGCATCCGGAGGTGCGGCGCGTGTTGGAAAACTATCAGAAGCGTGACGTTGTGGCCCGCCTTGGCGGCGACTTTACGGCATTGCGGCAGTGTGCCGGCGAAACGACGGCAGGAGGCTGGCACATGATGCTGATTCCTCTGCTTGATGGAGCCACGATGCGTTACGTCAGGTTTTATGCCAAGCATCGCGGCAAAAAGAACGATCACGAGAGAGAAAAAGCGCCCGATAGCCGATTTCTAGTGGAAGTGACGCTGGAGTCGTTTGGGGAGATGCAAATGGATGGCCTGTTCCGCCGGGAGGACTCTCAGCCAGCGCTGGAACTTTTCGTGCGCAGCGCACAGGCGCTTGCCCCGGAAATGCAGCGGAATATTTTGGCGATTTTCCATAACCATTTGGAAACGTTTGGTATTAAGGGATGGCTTGCTTTTCAGGTAATGCCTGAGTTTCCCGTTAACCCGCTTGCACTGGACGGCAACTTAGGCGAAGAATCGATTCTAGCATGAATGAACCGGGGGTAGTACGAGGTATCGCCGTCATCCGGGCGGCGGTGGAGAGCATGCCCAACGCGCCGGGCGTTTACCGCATGCTGGATGCGGGGGGAGCGGTGCTTTATGTTGGCAAAGCGCGCGATCTGAGAAAGCGTGTCATGAGCTACGCCATGACCGAACGTCTCGGGCTGCGGTTGCAGCGTATGGTGCAGCAAACGGTCTTGCTTGAGATTACCACCACGCGCACCGAGGCCGAGGCGCTGCTGCTTGAGGCGAGCCTCATTAAGAGCCTGAAACCACGCTATAATATACTGCTCCGCGATGATAAGTCTTATCCGTATATTGCCATTACCGCCGGCCATGACTTCCCGCGCATCGCTAAATACCGCGGCGAACGCACGAAAAAAGATGCGCATTATTTTGGCCCGTATGCTTCGGCGGGAGATGTGAACCGCGCCCTTGCCACACTGCAAAAGAGTTTTCTCCTGCGGTCATGCCCCGATGCGGTGTTTTCCGTCCGTGCGCGGCCATGTCTTGAATACCAAATTAAGCGCTGCTCGGCGCCATGCGTCGGCAAGATAGGCAAGGAGGAATATACGGCATTGGTGAAACAGGCAGAGCGCGTGCTGGCCGGGAAATCCCACGAGGTGCAAGCGGAATTAACGGCGGCAATGGAAGAAGCCAGCGCACGCATGGATTACGAAAAAGCAGCCGCCATCCGTGATCGTATTCGGGCCTTGGCTTCTATCCAAGCCGGACAGTTCATGCAGGTACGCAATGCGGGAGATGCCGATGTGGTGGGCATGTACGGCGATGGCGGGCATTATTGCATCCATGTGCTCTTTTTTCGCGGCGGGTCCGCTACGGGCAGCCAGTCATTTTTTCCTTTACATACAGATGGTTGTGATGACTCAGAAGTGATGGCGGCATTTTTAGCGCGCCTTTACCAAACCAATGTGCCGCCTCCGCTGCTTCTGCTGAGCCATGATATTTATGGCCGTAACGTGCTGGAAGAGGCGCTGGAAACGCTTGCGGGGCGAAAGGTGCGCATATTCGTACCGCGGCGAGGAAATAGGCGCCTGCCTGTGGAAATGGCAGCCGCAAACGCCAAGGAGACATTGTATCGCCAGCGTCGAGAAGATACGGCTGAGGCGGAATGGTTGAAAGCAATAGAAACGTTATTAGAGGTTTCGGAACCGATCCGGCGCATTGAGGTGTACGATAACAGCCATATCATGGGCCGACATGCAGTGGGTACAATGATCGTGGCGGGATCACAAGGTTTCGACAAGCAATCCTACCGCATCTTCACTGTACAGCCTGGTGTCGCCGTAACGGGGGGCGACGATTACGCAATGCTGCGTGAAATGCTAACCCGGCGTTTCCGTAGGTTGCAGCACGAAGATGCCGCGCCTCGTCCCGACCTGGTGTTGATCGACGGCGGTGCGGGGCAGCTTGCCGTGGCCGAGCAGGTATTCGCCGATCTTGGCCTTGCGGATGTTCCGGTGGCGTGCATCGCCAAAGGACCGGAACGTAACGCCGGCAGGGAACATCTCTTTTTGCCAGGAAAGCCTCCTTTTATGCTGCCGGCTGACGACCCAGCGCTGCATTATTTGCAGCGTTTGCGGGACGAAGCACACCGTTTTGCCATCATGGCGCATCGCGCCAAGCGCGCCAAAGCCGCTACGCGCTCTGTGCTCGATGCCATTCCCGGTGTAGGCACCGCGCGCAAAAAAGCGCTGCTGCACCATTTTGGCTCTTTGCGCGGCGTGGAGGAAGCCTCTCTTGAAGAGCTTCAGCGTGTTCGCGGAATCAACCGGAGCACCGCTCAGAAGATTTATGGCTATCTGCGTCAAGGCAGGTGAAAAAGCACTGGAAAATACAACATGAGCCTGCTATGTTCCGCCCGCTCCGTACATGGATGCTTAAATATTTCTTAATTTTTTACGAGGGAAACAGTGACTAACAGTCCTGACAGCAAGATCGTCGCGTTGAGCAAAGAAGGCGAGCGCGATACCGAAGCTGGCGCCGCTGTGGTGCGTATTTCCGGCAAACACAGGGCTGAGAATCAAGAAGGACCGATGGATTTGACGCAGTTTCTTGACATGATGCAACAGAAAAAGAAACGCGCTTTGGGAGGGGTTTCTTCCTCGGCGTTGCCTCAGAAGGCTGGGTCGCGCAAAAAAGCAGGCAGGACGAAAACCAAAGCGAAAGACGCTGTGTTGCCGATGAAACAGTCCGTCCGCTTCGAAAAAGCAGCACTCAAGGCTGAAAAAGAAGAGGCGCTTTCGCTGCGCAGACAGAATCCGGCGCGGCATTTCTTGGCGTTGCTTGGTGTATTGACCGTGGCGCTGCTGTTGTTTGGCGCGGTCCTGCATTTTGCTGAGCGGCAGGCGCGGGTGCTTTCGGATGAAGAGGGTAAAAACAAATTGAGCGTGCCGGTTCCTGCCACGCCTGCCGATGAAAAAAAATTGCTCCAAATCCTCAGTAAGCAGTGACTGTGCGGGGTATTGTTCTATTTTTCGCTTTTGCCATTGTTGTATGTGGTGTTTTGGTCGCCCATGCGGAAGAGCAGGGTCCGGATTGGACGGATGTTCCGGATAAGCCGAGCCTTGGTATGGTGACAGGTTCGGCAACCGGTACCTATTATCGCTTTGGGCAAGATGTCCGAGGAGTGCTTGAGCCGGATGGCATTGAAATCATGGTCAAGGATTCCAGCGGCTCCATTGACAACATCAACCGCATCGGCAGCAGCGAAAATGCGGCGCTCGGCATTGTGCAATCCGACGTGCTTGGCTATTTGGTGCGC
>CAZXYG010000011.1:17464-24556 GCA_964644885.1 uncultured Rickettsiales bacterium | reverse complement strand
CGCTCGCATGACGTTGCCGAGAATCTGCGCATGGTTTTTCCGCTCTACCTCGAGGAAGTGCATGTGATTGCGCATCGCGCCCTCAAAAATTTCAACGATCTCCAAGGCAAGACCGTGGTGGTGGGGCCTATGGGAAGCGGAAGCTGGCTAACCAGCCTCAACCTGTTCGGCATAACCGGCGTGAAGCCGGATAAAATGCTGCGGCTGTCGCCGGAAGAAGGCCTGGTATCTGTGCTTACGGCCAAAGCCGATGCCATGATTTTCGTAGCAGGCAAACCGGTGAAGCTGTTCCGCAATCTGGAGGAACTGAAAACGCTCAAAGATTATGCCAGCCTACTCGGTACGGTTCATTTTCTGCCGCTTAACGACGAGCGAATGCTGAAGGAGTACACGCCTTCTGTAATCACCGCGGCGGATTACGATTTTGTAGAGCGCTCCGTGCCTACCCTGGCGGTGACAGCGCTGCTTATTTCCTATAATTTTTACGACATTGAAGGAGCGTATGCGGAGGCGCGATGCAAGGATTTGAAGGCATTTGGCGCTTCACTGCGGCACCATATGGATGCGCTCCGCAAAAGCGGCCACCCCAAATGGCAGGAAGTGGATTTGGACGCCGATATTGGTTTCTGGCGGCGTGACCGCTGCGCCTCGCCGGCTACCTCGGCAGCTATTCTTGAAAACGAGCTGCTCCATACGCTCGACGAGAAGTGGTAACCCATTTTCTGCTTGATACGGCCAGCAAAGCGCCGTAAGTCTGTGGCGGCAGCAATGACGGACTCCATGTATCGCACCATACCTAATCTTCTGACTTTTTCGCGGATACTTATGATCCCGATATTGGTAGCTTCATTTTATATCGACGGGGTGCTTTCGCACTGGGTAGCGGCGTCATTGTTTGCTATAGCGAGCCTTACGGATTTCTTCGACGGCTATCTCGCGCGGTTATGGAAGACGCAATCGAGTTTCGGCCGCTTTCTTGATCCGATTGCGGATAAGTTGCTGGTGGTGGCGGCGATCTTCATGCTGGTGCATTTTGATCGCGCCCATGTTATTCCGGCTTTGCTGATAGTCTGCCGCGAGATCTTGGTATCGGGCTTGCGTGAATTTTTGGCAGAGCTTAGCGTTAGCGTGCCGGTGAGCCGCCTTGCCAAGGTCAAGACAGGCTTTCAAATGGCGGCGATGCTGCTTCTTCTTTTGGGTAATAGGGGCACGGGCTGGGAATATACGGGTATGCTAGGGAACGCTGCGCTATGGATTGCGGCGGGACTCACCATTTTTACGGGCTATGCTTACCTGAAAGCAGGCATGGAGCATATGGGGCCGGGCTTTTAACCGCGCACTAGCTTATCAAAATCCTCCATTAGCGCCAAGGTGATGGGGCCGACGGCATACGTGATGTCGTCGATGGAGGCAACGGGGGTAATTTCGGCTGCGGTGCCGGTCATAAAAGCTTCTTGCGCGGCGTTGAGTTCCGCCGGTTCTATATGGCGTTCCACTACTTTGATGCCGCGTTTGCGGGCTAGATCCATGACGGTGCGCCGGGTGATGCCGTCCAGAAAGCCCTCTGGGATAGCGGTGTGCAGCTCACCATCCATCACTAGAAAGAAATTGGAGCTGGTGGTTTCTGCCACGTAACCGCGCCAGTCGAGCATCAAAGCTTCCTGAAAATCATTCTGGAATGCCTGATTCTTGACCAGCGTGCCGATCATGTAAAGCCCAGCGGCCTTGCTTTGGGTAGGTGCGGTATCGGGGGCAGGCCGTTTCCAGTATTTTTCGATGGTAAGCTTAGCGCCCTTGCGTTTGGCTTCGTCAGTGTAATAAGCGGGCCAGGTCCAGCACGCGATGGCGGCATGAATCTTGGAATGCGTGGTTAGGATCGCCATCTGTTCGCTGCCGCGCCATGCTACGGGCCGCACATAGCCGTTCACGATCGCCTGTTTTTTTACGATCGCCTGCGTTGCTTTATCCAGGGCTTCGGCGCTGAAGGGAATCTCAAAACCGAGGATATGAGCAGAGCGATGCAGGCGCTCGGTGTGCTCGCGCAATTTAAAAATCTTGCCTTCGTAAACGCGCTCGCCCTCAAACACGCATGAACCGTAGTGTAAACCGTGATTCAGAACATGGATGGTTGCTTCCCGCCACGGTACAATATTGCCGTCGAACCAGATAAAACCGTCGCGGTTGTCGAAGGGAACGATTGCAGTCATGCCGGACTCTTTCCAAGTTACGAGGAACGCTATACTATAACGCAGCATAAGGATTGCAAGCGACATGGCAGGACAGACACGGATTCTGGTGGTGGACGATGACACGCGGCTGCGCGGGTTGCTCGGCGAGTATCTTGCGGGCGCGGGATTTGATGTGGCCGCAGCGAAAGACGCGGTGGAGGCTCGGCGGCGGCTTGATCAGGAATCCTTTGATCTAATGGTGGTGGATGTGATGATGCCCGGCGAAACAGGGCTTGATCTGGTGCGTGGGCTGCGCCAGCGGCATAACGCCATTCCGGTGCTGATGCTGACCGCGCTTGGCGAGTTGGAAGACCGCGTAATAGGCCTGGAAATCGGCGCCGACGACTATCTGCCAAAGCCGTTTGAGCCGGAGGAGCTTCGCGCCCGCATCGAAGCGGTTCTTCGCCGCAGCCGCACGCCCAAGCGCAAAGGCGCCGCGTTCTTTGGACCCTTCGCTTTTGACCTCGATACCGGCGAGTTGCGCCGGGGCAGCCGCAGCGTTGGTTTGACGTCGTCTGAGCAGAAACTACTGGCGGTTTTGGCCGAACGCGCCGGGCAGCCTGTGACGCGCGAAGATCTGACGAAACACTTGAGCGGCATCAGCGAGCGCTCGATCGACGTGCAAGTGGCGCGTTTGCGCCGAAAAATCGAAGACGATCCCCGCAACCCCACTTGGCTGCAGACGGCGCGCGGAGCGGGGTATGTGCTGAAGATCGCGAGATAAAAAGCGTATTCTTAAAAAACACGCGCAAGACATTCTTGATAAAGAAGAGAGACAGAAAAGAGCAATGGGTAGAAAAAATCTTGAAAGTTTAACTCTTTATTAATCTTTCTCCGCTATAGTCACGAGTAAGGACGGGTGCAACGCCCGTTCCAGGAAGAAGGAAGAAACGAAACGGAGGAAGACATGCGGGAAGAAACCTTTCATCACGGGGGTGCGCGTAAAGCGGCTCCTATGCCGATACCTGGCAAGCGGCCTGATCCCTTTGCCGCCGACCGGGTGAGCGCTGAGGAAATCAGCGAGCTATACACCATCGCAGCCAGCCGGGGCGATATTGTCTTCATGCGCGAGCTGCGCGACGAACGCGACGAGGATATCAGCATGCATGCGTGCCTGGCGGTGTTCCTGCATGCGGTGGATATCGAGAACGTGGCCATGCTCAAAGAACTGGCGCACGCCAGCCATATCGGCGAAGTATTCGCCAATCCCTGGTACGCCAAGCGCGTACGCGATCAGATTTATGCGATAGGCAACCGCGAGTTGATCAATGCGGTATGCGCCCTTCCCGGCATGGACGCCCTGCCGGAAGCGTAGGAAAGATTATTTCAGTTCCCCCACCGGTGGGAGGCCTAGCGCCTCCCACCTCTTTTTTACCTGTTCGATAATCTCCTCGGTCATTTCGATCTTCCTGCCCCATTCCCTGTGCACTTCGGGGGGCATCTTAGTGGTAGCGTCGAGGCCGATCTTGCTGCCGAGGCTGGATTCAGGCGAGGCGAAATCAAGATAATCGATGGGTGTGTTTTCGATCAAGGTAATATCCCGCGCCGGATCCACATGGGTGGAGATGGCCCAGATCACGTCCTTCCAATCGCGGATATTCACGTTTTCATCCACCACGATCACGAATTTTGTATAGATAAACTGGCGCAAATACGACCAAATTCCCATCATCACCCGCTTGGCGTGGCCGGGATAGGCTTTTTTGATTGAAACCACCGCCACGCGGTAAGAGCAGCCCTCGGGCGGCAGCCAGAAATCGGTAATCTCCGGGAATTGCTGGATCAGCAGAGGGATGAAGATTTCATTGAGCGCCGCGCCCAGGATACTTGGCTCATCGGGCGGCTTGCCGGTATAGGTGCTTAAGTAAAGAGGGTTCTTCCGCATGGTGATGGCGGAAATCGTAAATACCGGGAAGGGTTCCCGGGCATTGTAGAAACCTGTATGGTCGCCGAACGGGCCTTCTTGCTCATAATGATCCAGGCTGACATGGCCCTCCAACACGATCTCGGCCTCAGCCGGGACTTTGAGCGGCACCGTTTTGCACTCTACTAACTCCACTTTTTTGCCGCGCAGCAGCCCTGCGAAAGCATACTCGGAGAGCGTATCGGGCACGGGCGTTACGGCGGCTAGGATGGTGGCCGGATCGGCGCCGATCACGGCGGCGGCGGGCAGCGGCTCATGCTTTTCCTTTGCCCAGTTGCGATGATGCTGCGCGCCGCCGCGGTGATGCAGCCAGCGCATCAGCGTGGTGTTGCGACCTGTCATCTGCATGCGGTAGATGCCTAGATTATAGCCGTCGGTCTTGTTGCCCTCTGGATTCGGCCCCTGCGTCACCACGAGCGGCCAGGTGATAAGCGGCGCGGCATCGTCCGGCCAGCATGTTTGTATGGGGAATCGCGCTAAATCAATGTGCTCCCCGGTCAGCACCACTTCTTGGCACGGCGCCTTTTTCACCAGTTTAGGCTTCATGGCCATGGCCTGTTTGAGGATAGGCAGCATGGCGGTGGCTTCGCGCCAGCCGCCGGGAGGCTCCGGATGGCGCAGGAAGGCCAGCATTTCGCCTACTTCGCGTAATTCCTCGGGTTTTCTGCCGATCGCCGCCGCTACCCGCGCCACGGTGCCAAACAGATTGACCAGCACGGGCATGCCGTAGCGTGTGCCACCCTGCTCTACATTTTCAAATAACAGGGCGGCCCCGCCAGATTCCAGAACGCGGCGGTGAATTTCGGTCATCTCCAGGTAAGGCGAAACTGGCGCCTTTACGCGCGCCAGATCGCCGCGTTTCTCCAGCTCGGCCAGGAAATCTCTCAGTGACGCGAAGGACATGAGGGGGAAGGAGGTTGAAGAACTGCTTGTGCAAGGAAAGAAAGGGGTCCGTGTTCTCTTGTGGCAAAAAAATCTTGAAGCGTTGCATGATTATCGACGAGCATAAAAGCATTACCTTGACTTAAATATAGCCGATGTAACCGGCAAAGTTTCATAGTTTCCGCGTAATGAAGAGACAAGCCCGTTATTGTTTTGGCGTCATCATCCAGTTTTCTGTCCGGGTTCAGAAGGCGTAATGCGTTACGATAGCGCGTAAATAGATCCATGGTATCCGGCGGCTTTTTCATGGGTATTCTGTGTTCGGCGATAGTGTGCAAACTGTGCGTATCAAAAACGATGCTGGTAAAGCGCTCATAGCCCTTTTTCTGCATGGTTTCCACCATTTCAACGGCGGGCTTGCTGTCGTCAATCATGTAGATAGGAAGTTTTTTGAGGACATTCTCCGATAGGCCACATCTCTCACGGATTCTTTCCAGAAGGATCTCGATTGTATCCGTTTTCGGCTTTCCTTCCGTTTTGCCCGGCTCGATCCCAATCATCAATCGTGGATCGATAAATTTTGTCAGACCGTGTTCACGGGCATAAGCCGTTACGTGAGATTGACCATCATTGGTACAAATACCCTGAATGATTGCCTGATTATGGAAATATTTTACTGAATTCATCGTGCCGTCGATAAGCGGGATTTCGAGATATTTACTATTGTAAAGCGCTAATAGATACTGGTATGCCTGATCCGCTATGGCGTTTTTGCCGTAGCGCTCGCGTAGCACATGCCTGGCGGTTGGATGGATGGTTCTATTCATGGGCCATGGGTTTCGATTGTGTCCGTCGATATGCAGAAAGGTTCGATTTAATATATCAACGAGGTAGGGGTGAGTATCGGCCAGCACGCCATCTTTATCCCAGATAACGATGTATCTTGGTGTAATTATTGGAATTTTTGCCATTTTTTCTTTATATCACACAATTGACTAAAATACTAACTATCTGGAATATAAATACATATTTTGACTTTACGCGCGATTCTTGCTATACTTCACCCGTTTGAGAGAGTCATAAGTGATACCCAATATTCAGCCCAGTGCGGTGGGGGCATCGCCGGTAAGGGCGGTCAAGGCGATGCCGCAGGCGCGCCCGGATTCGCTTGCCGCGCTGATCGGCAAAGAAACCGGCCAAGCGGGTGGCGGCGGACCGTTGGTATCGGCGGTCAATGCCGAAGCGTTCATCCGCGAGCATTCCATCCCTGTAAACCGTGCGGTGGGCGCGTATGACGCTGGCAATACCCGCGTCAATCTCACTGTCATGCCGTGGGAGTTGGCGCGATCCGCCACGATGCCGGAGGGTGCGCCGCCGCTTTACGTTTAGTTTTTCTTCCTTTACAAGCATTTCATGAAAATCTGTATCTATGGCGCGGGCGCAACCGGCTCGGTGCTGGCGCAGACATTGCATGCCGTCGGGCAGGAGGTTTCGCTGATCGCGCGCGGCGAGCATCTCAAGGCTATACAAAAGCGCGGGCTGCGGGTTGTGACGCCGGCAAAGGAATACCATCTGCCGATCATGGCGACGGACCGGCCAGAAATCCTGCAGCCGCAGGATGCGGTAATCATCGCCAGCAAAGCCTATTCCTTGCCTGAAATAGCGCCGAAAATCCCAGCGCTACTGCATGAAAAAAGCCTCGTCATCCCGGTCTGCAACGGCATTCCGTGGTGGTTTCTTTACGGGCTGAAAGGAACGCTACGGGATAGAGATATACACTGCCTTGATCCCGAAGGCGTTATCAGGCGCCATATTCCGTTTGATCGCGTGATAGGTGGCGTTATCTACATGGCGGCGGCGCTGCGCGAACACGGCGTGGCCACCAGCAATGCGTCGCCGCGCTTTATCGTCGGGGCTCCGGACGGAGACGTTTCGGAACAACTTGCTGTTTTTGACCGCATCCGCAGCGAGGCGGGTTTCAAGGATGCCATGACCGCGAATATCCGCTGTGAAATCTTGCACAAACTGTCATGGAACATTGTGTTCAATCCTTTAAGC
>CAZXYG010000011.1:16997-17454 GCA_964644885.1 uncultured Rickettsiales bacterium | reverse complement strand
TACGGGGATGGATTCCGGTCAGCTTGCGGCGAACGCTAACATTCGCGCAACCGTCTTTGCCGCGCTTGCTGAAATGCAATGCATGGGTGACGCGCTAGATTTGCGTGTTGCGTTCGATCCGGAGCGGCAGATTGCCTTGGCGGAGAAAGCAGGGCATCACAAGCCCTCAATGCTACAGGATTTTGCTGCCGGGAAAACGATAGAAATCGACGACCTTCTTGGTGGTGTGATGACAATAGCCGGCATGCTGAATATGTCCGTTCCCACTATTCAAGAAATCCATAAGGCATTGAAGGCGGCAATAGCAAAACCTTCGCTATGTGAATAAAAAAAGCCGCCGAGAATCCTCAGCGGCTTTTTAACGGCAAGATAGAAGCAACCTTACTTTTTCTTTTTGGCTGTCTTTTTCTTCGTCGTTTTTTTGCTGAATGAAATAGACACCACAAATCAGCAGGGT
>CAZXYG010000011.1:11845-16987 GCA_964644885.1 uncultured Rickettsiales bacterium | reverse complement strand
TTTTTGGCTGTCTTTTTCGCCGCTTTTTTCTTGGCAGGCATCGTCGTCACCTCTTTGATGGTTGAAAATCCAAGATAAATGGAACGCCATTTACCCTATCCATAGGGTACGTGAAATCTTTTTGAAGGCCAAACTTTTTCATGCCTTGGTGCGCTATCACCCAGAATTGTAACAAAAAAAAGGCAGAATCCTGCCTTAATACAGAATTTTCCATAGTGATAGAAAAAAGATTCATCCGCAGGAAATGCGCTTGTACCGTGGGTTGCAAAGGATGCACAGAACGCTCTGTTGCATTTCGGCATCAAAATGTTTCTACGTGAAAATCACCGTTTTGTTGCCGTTAAGTAAGACGCGGTGCTCGATGTGATATTTGAGTGCGCGGATGAGCACGGCGTTCTCGATATCCTGGCCCAGCGAAACAAGCTCTTCCGGCGTATGGCCGTGATGCACGCGGATGACCTCTTGTTCGATGATCGGGCCTTCGTCGAGAGCAGGCGTGACGTAATGCGCGGTAGCTCCGATGATCTTGACGCCCCGTGCATGCGCCTGATGATAAGGTTTTGCGCCCTTGAACCCCGGCAGGAAGGAATGGTGGATATTGATGGCGCGGCCGCGCAGTTTTCGGCACAACTCATCTGAAAGAATCTGCATATAGCGCGCCAGCACCACGACATCTATATTCAGCGATGTCACCAGTGCGTGGACTATTTTTTCCTGCTTGGCTTTAGTTTTTTTTGTGACTGGCAGGTGATGGAAGGGGATATCGTACCAGCGCACCATTTCTTCGAGATCTCGATGATTGGAAACGACGGCAGGAATTTCAATCGGAAGCCTTCCCGTGCTGTAGCGATGCAGAATGGCGTTTAGGCAATGGCCTGCTTTCGATACCAGAAGCATCACGCGGGGCTTATCTTGTACGCTATGCACGGCCCATTCCATGCCAAAATGTTCCGCTACGGCTGCAAAGCGTTTCATGATGCTTTTGCAATCAGGCGCTTTTTCTCCGGCGATGAATTTGGTGCGCATAAAAAAATGACCGGTGGAGAGATCGCCGAATTGAGCCGATTCCAGGATGAACCCCTCATGCTCCGCTAGAAATCCCGATACGGCAGCTACGATGCCTACCGTATCGCGGCAGGAGAGAGTCAGGACAAGAGTTTGTGCGGTTTTCATGGTGTTGAAGTATAGCGTGGCAGAGGTGTAATACTAGTACTTTGCGCGGGCGTTGCAACGGAGCGATGCTATGCTACAATCGCGCGATGCGGAACTCTGCGCCGATGGGCTTTACGATTGTTGAATTGGCGGTGGTTATCGCGATCGTCGCGCTTGTCATTTCCACGACGGTAACGGTAGGCGTGACACGCATCGAGGCTCAGAAGTTCCGCACGACGGATGATCGCATGGCGTATCTTGTCAAAGCCATTCAAGCATATATTGATGTGTATGGACATTTGCCCTGTCCGGCGGATGGGTCGCTCAGCAGCACCGATGCGGATTTTGGTTGGGGTCTAGGTTCCGGGGGTGTGAGTGGGTGTACGGCGTCCAATCTGCTTGACAGCGGCGTGGTGGTAGCCGGGGCGGTGCCGGTTATCACGCTCGGTGTGGATCCGCGCGCCAGCATCGATGGGTGGGATAACAAGATCACCTATGCGGTGGATGAGGCGCTGACTGCGCCGGCGGGCTTTCAGGCCAATGGCAGCATCACTATTCTGAACAGAAAAAGCAGCGCCTCCCCCATCACTATCGAAACGGAAGCCGTTTATACGCTCATCAGCCACGGACCGAACGGGCATGGCGCGTGGTTAGCTAAAGGCAGCAGCCGCTTCGATTCCGGCATCGCCGACGATACCGACGAGGGCGAGAACGCGCATATCGATACTCCCTCGAGTTTCGATAACGAATTCGTACAAAATTTTTTCGTGACAGGTTTTGATGATATCGTAATCTATAAAACCAAATGGCAGCTTGAGTAGTGTTCCGCAATTTAGAAAAATATAGGGTACTATGCCGACCAAGGCTTCTAACTGCAGGCTTCTGGCCAAAGGCTTCTGGGTTTACCATTCTTGAAACCGCCGTAGTGCTTGCCATCATGGTGTTAATTGCCGGCGCGGGGATTACCATTGCTTCTGCCGTCCTGGAAATAAACCGCGTAGAGGAAACATACGAGCGTATGGACCAAATCATGGATGGCCTTACAGCCTACAAGAATAAATATGGTTATTTGCCCTGCCCGGCCGGAGAACGTGAATATTCCGATGACAATTTCGGCATCGACGAAGGCACCAACCAGGACGATGATGAATGCGATGATCGATGTGAGGCGCCAAATCTTCTGACCGCCGATAGCGAGCGAATCGCGGCGGGCACGATACCGGTGAGAACGCTCAGCATGGATCCACGCTTGATCCTTGACGGTTGGAACCGCCGCTTTACCTATGTCGTGGATAGTTATCTTACGTGTGATGATTCGGGTGGAGCCGGCGCGGGATCCGGGCCGGGCTATGAGGATACAACGACAGGTGCGCTCACCGTAAAAAATGCGGGTGGCACCAACATCACAACCACGGCGGCGGCAATACTTATCAGCCACGGCAGGAATGGCCACGGCGCCTGGGCGGTGCGAAGCGGCACCCGTCTCTCCGTGGCTTCTCCGAGCGCGCTGGAGCAGCAAAACGCGCATATCGGGCAGGCCTATGACTCGACCTTCGTGCAGTCCCCGCTTGCGTCGGATTTCGATGATATCATGCTGTATCAATCTAAATGGCGCTTCGATAACGATGATTAGATCAGCAGCTATTTTATCCGTCATTTCGCCGCGCATCGGCGCGCGGCGCTTGTGTGAACGCTCTGAGAAGACAACGCGGAGGACTGGGCGCGAGTCGCTGTATGTCGGTTTTACCATCGTCGAAATGGCTTTGGTGCTTACGGTGTTGGCGCTGCTTGCTGCGGGTGGGCTGAGCTTTATGTCCGGGCGCTTTTCGGATGAACGGCTGCGTATTACCAAGGCGCGTATGGATGCCGTGATGGATGCCGTCGAAACCTATATAAGGTTTACGCAATCTGAGGCTAACGCGCATCTGCCTTGCCCTGCCAATGGCGCGCTGGCCTACAACCATGCTTCCTTCGGCGACGGCACAGGCACGGATGCAGGCGCAGTGAATTGTTCCGCCGCCAACGAAAGCTACGCGGCAACAAGCGGCGATATTGTGGCTGGAGCGGTGCCGGTGAACCAGCTTGGCATCTCGCCGATCTATATGGAAGATGGGTGGAACCGCAAATTTCTCTATGTGGTGGATGAAAAACTGACCAATGACGCGAGTTACGGCACGAGCACGAATATCGGCCGCATTATTTTGATGAGCGAGTGTTTCAACCCCGCCGCTTCGGCGGAAAGTCAGTGGGCCAAAAGCCTTATCGTGCGGCGCAGCGCGGGTACGATCCAGGACCCGTCCGTGGTAGTCACCGCGCCGTATAACGAGCCTTACGGGGCTGCGCTGATGCTGGTCAGCTTCGGTGAGAACGGCCACGGCGCGTGGAAGGGCAAAGGAAACGCGACCCGCATCGACGCCTATGATGGTTCCGAGGAAGTTTATGAATTAGAAGAGGAAAACGCGCATAAAGATGTCACGCCGTTCAACGACGTGTTCGTCCAGGCGCCGCTCAACGTCAATGTGGATCCGGCGAGTCCCACCAGCGGCTACGTACCCTCATGCCGCACCAATACCTATTATTTCGATGATATCATCCGCTACCGCACCAAATGGCAATTGGAAAGATTATGATGCTCACGGAGAAACCCATCGCCGTGGCTTGCGACCATGCCGGGTATGTTTTGAAAAAGTCCGTAACGGAAGAATTGGCGGCTCTTGGCTATCGCGTTCTCGATCTCGGCACGCAGGGCGAGGCATCTGTGGATTACCCCGATTTTGCCGAAAAATTGGCGGCGGCGATCATGGAAGGCAGAGCGGATATAGGGGTGCTGATGTGCGGCACAGGCATCGGTATTTCCATCGCTGCCAACCGCCATCGCTACATACGGGCCGCGCTATGCCACAACGTGGCAACCGCCACGCTTGCGCGGCGGCATAACGATGCCAATGTATTGGCCATGGGTGGCCGCGTGCTTGATGAAACAACGGCACGCACGTGTGTTCGCGCCTTTTTCACCACGGCCTTCGAGGGAGGCCGCCACGCGAAGCGGGTGCAAAAACTATTGTGATGCAAAATCCTTTACACCGGATAAGAAAACATTCTAGATACGCCGCGTGACGGATACGCCGCTCTCTCTTTTGGATTATTGTATCAAAGCGCTGTGCCGCGCCGGTGCCGATGCGGGTGACGGCGTGCTGTTCGATAGCACGGAAATGGCCGTCCGGCAGCGTCTTGGGCGACAGGAGACTATTGAACGTTCGGAAGCATCGGATATTGGCTTGCGTGCGCTTATCCGGGATAAGAAAGGCTATCGGCAAGCCATTGCGTCCTGCAGCGATACAGGCAAGGAAGCGCTTGATGAAACGGTGGAGCGCGTGGTGAGCATGGCCCGTGTTGCGCCGCCTGATCCTTATTGCGGCTTGGCTGCGGAGGATATGCTGGCGGTCGCCATCGAAAATCTCGATTTATGTGATGCGAGAACTCCCTCCCTGCAGATGCTGGGGGCGATGGTTGCGCAAACGGAAGCGGCGGCTCTGGATGTTGTTGGCATTACCAATTCCGAGGGTGCGGAAGCTGCGTTCGGTCGCCATCGTGCGGCGTTTGTTACCAGCCAAGGTTTTTCTCACGCCTACGAAACAACGTCCTATGCGCTTTCTGTTTCGGTAGTGGCGGGCGTGGGTGATGCTATGCAAACCGATTATGCCTATTCCACGGCACTGCATGCCGACGATCTTCTGGCGTCTGTTGCGGTGGGTGAAGAGGCTGGTACACGGGCGGTAAAGAAGCTTCATCCCCGCAAGGTAAATACCTGTCAAGTGCCGGTATTGTTTGAGCCAAGAGCGGGGCGGGAGTTGCTCAAGCACTTCGCTGCGGCTATCAATGGTGCCGCTGTGGCGCGCGGCACTAGTTTTCTCAAGGATTGCATGGGAACCGAAGTTTTTGCTAAAAACATCACGGTGGTGGATGATCCATTCCGCAAGCGCGGTGTGG
>CAZXYG010000011.1:9993-11835 GCA_964644885.1 uncultured Rickettsiales bacterium | reverse complement strand
ATCCGTTCGACGGTGAAGGAGTAAAGGGGCGGCGCCGGAATATTATCGAGAATGGGACGTTGGCCACATGGCTGTTGGATGTGCGTTCAGCAAACCAGCTTGGTCTTATTACCACCGGCCATGCATCGCGTGGGATTTCTTCTGTGCCGCATCCTTCTCCCACTAATTTTTACTTGGAAGGGGGTAGCGTATCGCCCGTGGCGTTGATGGACGGCATTGAAGAAGGATTCTATGTGACAGAGACCTTCGGTATGGGCATCAACTCCGTGACAGGGGATTACAGCCAAGGCGCAAGCGGTTTCTGGATAGAAAAAGGCTCGCTTGCTTATCCGGTGAGCGAAGTGACCATCGCCGGTAATCTAAAAGATATGTATAAACGGCTTACGCCTGCGAATGATTTGGAGTTTCGCTACGCAACCAATGTGCCTACGCTGCGTGTTGAGAGCATGATGGTAGCGGGAGCGTAAACAGGAGTCTATCTTACTTTTTGTCCCGCAGGCCCCACATTTGCACGAGCAATGACATTGCGCTGACAAAAAGGAATAGCCCGAAAGCATGCTTGAAACTCATCTGCGGCAGGCCGAAGACATCAGGCGCGAACATATTCCATGACACGTAGATAATTGCTGGAACCGCAAAAAGCGCCACCGCCAGCGCAAAAAGTGCCTTCAGAAGCTGCGCGAATTTATTTTCGACCATTACAACACCCCTTATCTTAAAGATAACAATACTACAATCATATGATTTTTTTACTGCCGCAATCGTCTCTTCGTGTTTCTAAGGAGTCTGAAGCGGCGCATTGAGCTTAAGGAATACGCGGTCAAAGCTTGCGCCGTATGTGTGATGGTTGAGTTGCTGCTGCTCGCTGTCCACATAATCGCCTCCGCCAAGATCAGTGGCGGCTATGCGGCTTCCGCCTTCATAAGGATAAGCCCCGATGCCATCCTTGCCGTGGCTCATGATTACATAGGATGCGGTGTTGGTAAGAATATCGGCGGAACTTTGGGCGTCCGGATCCTTGGTGTCGTCATATCCCTTGAGCACAACGATATTGCCGCAGTTGCTCACAGCGCTGGAGGTGGTCATATCCTGAGAAACCGCGTAGGTAATACGGTTGCCCCACTCGTCCATGAGATCATCGGCGGAGAGGTTGAGATCCTTTACAGGCACCACGCCCATGCGGATGGGGGTGCTGTCTACGGTTGAGAAGTTCATGGCGGTGCAGGCCGCAGCGCCTGAACCCGTTCCTTTGCCGAAGCTATCGTTAGCGATCCCGAGGGAGCCATCGGCCGGACAGGGGTAGTATGCGTGCTCGGTGTAATATTGTTCCAGCGCCAACTTAATTTTCTCAATGGTGAGGCGGGTGTTTTTTTTTGCTCTTACTTGGGAATCGCGTGTGGCAAAGAGAGTCACGGCAATAAAGGAAAAGATGACCAGCACCACCGAAAGTTCCACCAGCGTGAAACCCGATGATTGGCCGTATTTTTTTCTGCAAGCGGTGCCCACAAGAACAAACATATTGAAAATAAAAGAAAATTTATTCTTTTATTATAATGCATCGTTGTGATGCTGTCTATTGCTATCGTGGTATGCGTACGGAAAGCGATGCCGTTATAGTTTCGCTGAGGCTAATAGAATTTTAAGGTTTTTGATTTCCGGAGCTTTTAATATTTTTTTATTGAAAATCCGGCAGTTAGCATAAAAAACACGACTTTAAATTACATTAAGAACTTCATATAACCAACCGTCATATAAAGATTTTTCTTGACATAAAAAGCAAGTACTTGTATGAAACGATCCGCCAATTCTTTTGGTATGTGAGGGAGATGATTTAATCATTAA
>CAZXYG010000011.1:8800-9983 GCA_964644885.1 uncultured Rickettsiales bacterium | reverse complement strand
ATAAGAGAGAGAGTGTGTGTATGAACGCGAACTGGAACTTTTTAAAGACTAATAGAATGAACGCCTATCGCTGGCGTATCGCCAAGCGTGGCGGTCGTGTCCTAAATTATTGCACTACGGTGTATCTGCTCGGTGCGGTCGCGGCCTATGCCGCGCCGACCGGCGGGCAAGTCACGAGCGGCCAGGGCGGCATTGCGCAGGAGGGTGCGAATACCACCGTCAGTCAGGCCACCGAACAACTTGCTATTGAATGGCAAAGTTTCTCGAGCGAAGTCAACGAAGCGATCAATTTCATCCAGCCAAGCCAGACGGCGACCGCGGTCAACCGCGTTACCGGCGGGGTGCCGAGCGAATTGCGCGGCGCACTGAATGCCAACGGCCGGGTATTTATCATCAATGAGTCGGGTGTTACCTTCTATGACACGTCGCGGGTCAATGTGGGAGCGCTGCTCGCCACCACGGCGCGCGATACCGGTTTCGACGGCGACAAGATCGCCTTCGAGGGCGCAAGCGAAGCCTCGGTAATCAACCGCGGCGACATCACGGTTTCTGACGGCGGCTTCGCCATCCTGGCGGCGCCGTACGTGGAAAACACGGGCTACATCCGCGCCAATTTGGGCCGTGTAGAACTGGCTTCGGCGACGCATTTTACGGTTGATCTGCGTGGCGACAACCTGATTACCTACGGTATTTCCAAGAGCGCTGCCAAAAAACTCGGCATCACCAACGCCGGCACGCTTGAAGCCAAGTCCGGCACCGTGGCGATTTCCGCCAAGGCGGCCTCCGACGTGGTGAGCAGCGTCGTTAACCTGGACGGTATTATCGACGCCGATGCCATCGTGAAGACGGCAGATGGCGGCGCGGTGCTGGTGGCTTCTGTGGGTGACATCAATCTCAATAAGATGATGATTTCCGCGAATGGCGGCAAAGAAGGCAACGGCGGGCGGGTGATAGCCAAGGCCGGCGGCAAAAACCGTTTCAGCGACAATGCGGCGATTACGGCCAGAGGTGGCAGTAATGGCGGCAACGGCGGCTTCATCGAGGTCAGTGGCCGTGAGGTGGAGCTGGGCACCGGCACGCTTGACGTGACGGCGGCGAACGGCAAGGCTGGGCATTTGCTATTCGACCCGCTGCATTGGGAGATTCGTGATGGAGTCGGTGCCGGTGGAAGTGCCGGTGGTAT
>CAZXYG010000011.1:0-8790 GCA_964644885.1 uncultured Rickettsiales bacterium | reverse complement strand
CGGATTCCAGTATCACACTGAAAAACCTGAGCGATGATGCGCTCACCGGCGGCAGCGGTGGTATTGCGTTGGCCGTAAACGGCGACGATTGCGGCGGTTGCGACCAGGGCATTTTCTTTGAGGATAAAAACGACCGCATCGAAACCACGAGCGGCGATATTGCGATGGATGCCATAGACAGCGTAATCGATATCGGCAGCCTGAAAACAACCGGTGGCGCGATTGCGCTGAACACCAGCGGCTCCGGCCACATAAAGGCGCGCGACTTAACGGTAGCGGGCGTCGGCGAGGGCGAGGCGCAGATCGCGATCGACTCTGCCGGCAATGTCGAGGTCGATGGCAACATCGAAGCCACCCAGACCGAAACGACAGGGGATGATGAGACGGAAACCAGCGCTGCGGTGAACATTACTGCTGCCGACAGCGTGGCCATAACCGGCGATGTGACGGTACAGGCGGAATCGCAAGGCTCGGAAGAAGATGTTTCCGGCACCAAGGCGAATGCCTTACTGGATATCACTGCGGGCGACGATATCGCGATGGACGGGGCGGCAACGGTGACGGCGACCGCGATCGCTGAAGGCGACGACGTTTCGGACACGTTTGCTGACGCCAGGATGGCGCTGGAAGCCGGCCAGAACGTGACGATCGGCGGCGATACGGATGTTTCCGCCACGGCGAATGCCGAGGGCGAAGACGAAACGGCGGATACGAATGCCAACGCCACCCTGGCAGTTTCCTCGGCTGAAGGCGACGTTAAAACGCTCGGCTCGGTCAATGTCGCGGCGACAGCCACGGCGGATGCCGAGGATGTTTCCGATACGTTCGCCAATGTTCTGGCTGATCTGTTCGCGGCCCGTGATGTGCTGATGGAAAGTTGGGTCAAGGCGAAATCCAGCGCCGGGGGCTACGGTAAATCCGACACTAACGATACGTCAAGCTTTACGGCGCTGAATGCGGTCTCAACCAATGCCGATGCCGAAGGCGACGTGATTGCCAAGGATGACGTCGAGGCTAGTGCCGAAACCGACGCCTATGGCGAGGATGTGGCGCACGCGGCTTCCGAAACGACGCTGTGTCTGATCGCTTCGGAGAACGCGACGACTGAAGGCGGTGTAAAAGCCTCCGCGTTCACGGATAACCATGCGACGGGCGATGCGACCGATACCACGGCTTCCTCCGCTTTGCACGTGCGTGCGGGGAAAGATAGCGCGGGCGATGTGCTTGCGGTCGGAGATACTTCTTCCACGGCGACCGCTTTCGCAGGCGACGCGGCTGAGGAAGGCGAAGGCCCCGAAGCTTATGCGTATCATACGCTGGAAGCGGAAGACAATGTCTCCGTCGCGGGCGCGACTGATTCTACGGCGATTGCCGAAGTGGATGCGGAAGAGGCCTACGGCACGACCAAGGCCGGAAGTTGGCTGACCATTGCGGCGAACGGCAACGACGCGGATGCGGATAGCGGTTTGCTCACCGTAGACGGCCCGGTAACCGTGCTGGCGGATGCCGCGCAGGTGAACGGTGACGAAACGTATTATGACGGTGCGGAAGCCCATGCTAACGGCACCATTACGGCGAAGCGCGATGCCACGGTGGGCGATGTCGAGGTGGCGGCGTACGCGAATTCCGACACGGATACCGAAGCGCTTGCAGCCAATGCGGTGCTTGATATCGAGTCGGGCGGTGACGCTTCCGTCAATACAATCTACAGCGAGGCGAGCACCGAGGATAAGGGTGAAAGTTTTGCCCATACCCGCGTGGCGGCTGCTGGCGATATCATTCTTAACAGCGATATCGACCCGCGCGCCGAAGCCGACGGAGCCTTCGTGCAGCAGCGCTTTACCGGCGACGATACGAACGGCAATGATTTTGCCGAACTGATTCTGACGCCGGGCGGCGACATTACCGACGGCTCCAGTTCCGGCGGCGGTTCTTCATCCTCCTCGGGTGGGGATAATGGCGGCTCGTCGAGCAGCAGCGGTGGCGATGATAACGGCGGCAGTAGTTCTTCCTCAGGCGGCGATGACGACGGGGGTTCTTCCTCTTCGTCCGGCGGCGATGATGATGGAGGCTCCTCGTCCTCTTCCGGCGGCGGTTCCGGTTCTTCGGGCGGTTCGTCCGGCAGCGGCTCTTCTTCGGGCGGCGATGACAGCGGCGGCAGTTCGTCCTCTTCCGGCGGCTCTAGCTCCGGCGGCGATGTCTCCGGAACGCCGGATGATGTTACGGTTCTGAGTTCGTTGACTTTAGGCGGGCGGTTTAATCCGGATGCCTTATTGGCGGCGGCGCTGGGACAGCTTTCTCCCGCAGCGGGCAACCGCGAGTTCTGCGAAGTGGTGAACACGAACCGGAAATTACAGCCGGAATCCTACCGCGCCAGGATTTGCAATCCGAAACGCGAGGAAGACGACGCCTAGGCCCAACAGTTTCATCCCCTTCAGGTCACCCCCCCTCGGAAGTCTCTGATGTAAATCTTTGACTTTTTCTACCGGCAACGGTAGAAGGGGGTGATCTGTATAACGCTGAAAAAGAGGATACCTCAAGTGTTTAGAAAAACATTCCCGCTGGTATGGCTTTCGCTGTGTGTTGGGTTTGTACCGGTTTTTTCCTTTACCGCTACTGATCAGCAACGCCAGCCAGGTGTTGTAGACCGACCCTTGCCTAAAGTGGATTCCGACGCTCTTTCTCTAGACAAAAAACCTGCGGAAGTTCTCAAGGGCAAGCAAGAGCTAACGCAAGAGAAGGCAAAAGATAACGAAAAAGTCATTTCTTCTCTCAAATCGGTTTCATTCAAAGGTCACGCGGTGCTCGCGGAAGACGCTCTTCAGGCTGTGGCTAAGCCCTACATTGGAAAGTCCATGGGCAATGCCGATCTCGCCAAGCTGAAATACGATCTTACGCGCGCCTTCTATGACCGCGGATACATCCTGGTGAAAGTGGCGACGCCGCCGCAAAACCTCAGTGACGGCACCTTGGAGGTGGAAATCTATGAAGCCAAGGTGGGTGACGTCAAGCTGCATAACGACGGCGTGCTGAAATCCCATATTGCGAATGCTATTTCCGGGCAAGTGAAAACAGGCGAGGTGTTTGACGAAACCCGCGTGGAATCGATGGTTAGCGATCTCAACGATCTGAAAGGCGTGCAGGCTTCGGCTACGCTCCAGCAAGGCAAGCAATTCTTGGCTAGCGATCTGCATTTGAATTTGGACAAGGTTGATGAAAACCAACATCGCCTGGATCTCGATAATTACGGCGCTAAATTAACCGGAACCAATGCCGCGACGCTGCATCTGGAGCATAGCAATCATTTCGGCTTGGGCGAAACGCTGGCTTTCCAGGGAAGGCGTTCCAGCGACGATATGTGGAGCACGGAATTCAGCGGAGATTCACCGATCGGCTATCGTAACCTAAAGCTGGAATTAAGCTATTTGCATAGCGAAAACGCTATCGGAGACCGTCTTGCGGCGCTGGATGCGGAGGGCGAATCAAATATCGGCACGGTAGGGCTTTCCAGTAAATTGCTCAATACGCATGAACAGCAAGTGACGGTGCGCGGCGGGTATGAGGCGCGGAATCATAAATCTTTCCTCTTCGATGTGCGCGATACCAAAGACGACATTCGTCAGCTTTTCGCGGAAACTACCTATTTGCGTCGCTCGAGAGGCAATATTTCTTATGGCGCCGTGAAAGTAAAACAAGGCGTCGATATCATGGGCGCCAGCGGGAAAAGCGATGCTGGAAACAGCCGCGCCAAGGGCGATCCTCAGGCGTTTATCGCGCAACCGACCCTCTATGGACGCTATCGTCCCACCGACAAAGGGAAAATTACGGCGCTTCTCAACGGCCAGATAGCCACTGACACGTTGCTTTCCTCGGACCTGTTTATCTTAGGCGGATATGGCAGTGTGCGGGGCTTCGAGCCGGCTCAGGAAACCGGCGAAGGCGGCTATAATTTTTCGCTGGAATACGACCATGAAATAGTTGTCCATGAGCAATGGCAGGTGACGTTGGGTCCGTGGGTGGATGGCGGCACGGTGTATAATCGAATCGACGGCGCGGTGCAGGATAAAAATCTCTATAGCGTGGGTATGGGGCTTGAAGCCACCAGCCAGATTGTTCCTGATGGTGAGGAAACTACTTTCCGCGTGGATTGGGCGCTCCCGGTAGGCCATTACACTTCCTCCGACGTGGCGAACGACTTCGTTTACCTGCGTATAAGCCAGCCGTTCTAGTTATAAACCTTTTGGTTTAATGCGTTGAAATTACGGCAGGTTAAGGTCGTTTTTTCTTATTCGCCTTTTCCATCCAGCCCGTAAGCGGTATGCAAGGCGCGCAGGGCAAGCTCCAGGTAATCGGCGGCGATCAATACGCTGACCTTAATCTCCGAAGTCGATATGACCTGAATGTTTATGCCTTTATCGGCCAGCGTTTTGAACATTTTCTGCGCCAGGCCCGCATGGCTGCGCATTCCCACTCCGATCGCCGATACCTTGGCGACGTTCTCGTCGACAAACAGCGAGCCGTAGTGCAGCTTTTTTTTCTTTTCTTTCAACGCTTTCACTGCGCGTTCGAGATCTTCCCGCGCCACGGTGAAGGTCATGTCCGTGGCGTCGCCCTGCTCGGTGACATTTTGCACGATCATATCCACGTTGATTTCGGCCTCAGCCAACGGGCCGAACACTTCCGCCGCCACGCCGGGGATATTTTTCACCCCGGTAAGCGTCACCCGCGCCTCGTTTCGGCTATAGGCAATGCCGGTAATCAGTCGTCGTTCCATGATTTCCTCCTCGTCAACTAGCAGTGTTCCGGGCGATTCGCTGAAGCTCGAAAGCACCTGCACCCGCACATGATGCTTCATCGCCATCTCGACTGAGCGCGTTTGCAGCACTTTGGCTCCCAGAGAAGCCATCTCCAGCATTTCCTCATAGCCTATTTTATTGAGTTTTCGCGCTTTAGGAACCAGCTTAGGGTCGGAAGTATAAACCCCGTCCACGTCGGTATAGATGTCGCAGCGTTCGGCTTTCAGAGCTGCCGCCAGAGCCACCGCAGAGGTATCCGATCCGCCTCGCCCGAGCGTGGTAATGCGCCCTTCTTCGGTTACGCCTTGAAAACCGGGGACGATTACCACATAGCCTTTATCCATCCATCCACGCACGGTATCCGTGGCGATGGATTCTATGCGCGCGCGGCTATAAGCGTTGTCGGTGCGGATGGGAAGCTGCCAGGCCAGCATCGAGCGTGCTTTGACGCCCATGGATTGCAGCGCCAGCGAAAGTAGCCCGCTCGCCACCTGCTCGCCGCTTGAAATCACGGTATCGTATTCGGCTATGCGTTCGGCGTCGGCGAAGGGTGAAAAGGCGCTCGCCAACTCCACCAGTTGGTTGGTGACGCCCGCCATGGCCGAAACCACCACCGCCACGTGGTGTCCGGCGTCGTGCTCGCGCTTCACGCGTGCGGCGACATTGCGGATGCATTCCCGATCCGCCACAGAAGTGCCGCCGAATTTTTGCACAACGATGGTCATAAGATGTTGTTTTCCTTTACAGGCTAAAGGGTTACCTCTATAGCGCACTTGCGTGGCGCGTACAACGGGTTTTACGCCCAATAAATCTCTCGCACGGCGGGGGCGAAGCGCCTATACAATACAGCGCATGCTGAATACAAATGCACTTATCCAATCCGCCCTCCTTGGCGTTCTTGAGGGGCTGACGGAGTTTATTCCGGTTTCATCTACCGGGCATTTGATACTGGCAGTTGATCTTATGGGATTCCAAGGGCCGCCGGGAAAGGTATTTGAAATCGCCATCCAGCTTGGGGCGATACTAGCGGTATGCTGGGCGTATCGCAAAAAACTTACCGGAGTGGCTCTGACCATTAACCGAAAGGAATCCCGGCGGTTTGCACTGAATATTCTTGTCGCTTTCCTGCCTGCGATGATTATCGGCATGATGGCACATGGGTTCATCAAGCAGGTATTATTTTCGCCGTGGGTGGTGAGCGTCAGTTTAATCCTCGGCGGCATTGTTATTGTGCTGGTAGAGCGGCGGCATATTCAGCCTAGAATCTTAAGCGCGGAGAGCCTTACCCCGCTGCTCGCGCTAAAAATCGGCCTGTGCCAGACGGCGGCCATGATCCCCGGCGTTTCGCGCTCCGGCGCAACGATTATTGGCGCGCTGCTCTTAGGCGTGGAGCGCCGCGCCGCAACAGAATTCTCATTCTTCCTTGCCATCCCCACCATGCTGGCGGCAACGGTTTATGATATTTATAAAAATTACCACCTGCTGACGACAGATAGCTTTACCCTCATAGCGGTGGGATTCATCAGCGCTTTTCTGGCTGCACTACTGATGGTTCGCACCGTGATCGCCTTTATTTCTACCCATGGATTTACACCTTTCGGGTGGTATCGAATCGCAGTGGGCGCAGTGATGCTGGCGTTATTGGGGTTCCGTTAACGCTTGCGCCGGAGATATTGCTTCATCCGTTCCGGCGGGATGATGCGTAGGGCTAAAGCGGCGATGAAATAAGAAAGCGCCCCAGCGGCGATCAGGAGGCAAAGAGCTAGGATGCGCACTTTACCGGAAATAGCAGAAAAATCAGGACCCCATATGCGCGCCACCGCCAGCACGAAACACAATACCCCGGATGCCGTTATAATTTTCAGCATGGCGCGGGCAAAACGCTCCTCAGCCTTGAACAGGCGGCTTCTCTCCAGCCGGCGCCACAGCAGCGCAACGTTCAGCCATGAGGCTAACGAAGTGGCGAGCGCGATGCCGATATGCGGCATCCAGCCTATCGCCTTGAACAGCAGAATAAAGGCAACGTTGAATACAATATTGGCGATAAGCGCCACTATTCCATATTGCACGGGTGTTTTCGTATCGCCGTTGGCGAAGAATCCAGGCGTTAACACCTTTACCAGCACGAAGGCAGGCAGACCCACGGCATAAGCCATCAGCGCATAAGCGGTGGCGCGCGAGGCTAAAGCGCCGAACTCGCCGCGCTCAAACAAGGCGGAAACCAAAGGGTAGGCAATCATTAGCAGTGCCGCCGCAGCGGGCAGCGTAAAGAACATGGCAAGCTCAATAGCGCGGTTTTGCGTGGCCAGTGCGGCTTCTATTTTTTTCTCGCTGAACTGACGGGAAAGCAATGGCAGCATGGCCGTGCCTACTGCTGTGCCTACCAGCCCAAGCGGAAGCTGACTGAGCCTATCTGCATAATAAAGATACGCAATGGCGTTCGGGATCATCGTGCCAATCAGCACATCCACCCATAGATTGATCTGTACTGCGCTGCTGCCCACAATGCCCGGCACCATGCGCTTGAGCAGGCGCTTTACATCCGGCGAGAGCGCAGGGCGCTTCAAATGCGGCAACACTCCGGCGCGCGCGGCAGCGCCTATCATCCATAGCAATTGCATAATACCTGCCGCGATCAGCGCATAAGAAAGGACGTGAGCAGGCGTTGCTGTGACATAACCCGCAATCAGCAGCGCCGCTATCATGCAAAGATTGAGCAAGGTCGGCACGAACGCTCCGGCGCTGAATTTTCCAACACTGTTGAGTATGCCGGTCAGCAGCGATACCAGCGAAATCAGGATGAGATAAGGAAAAGTAATGCGGCAAAGATCAGTGGCCATCGCCAATTTAGCCTTGTCGCCGATGAAACCTGGCGCGAGCAGGTAAAGCGCCCATGGCATGATCCATTCCATGAGCAACGTGAAAAATATAAGTGCCACCAACAGCACCGAAAGCGCTTTTTCGCTGAAACGTCGCGCCTCCTCGCGCCCGCCATTGGCCAGAGTGGAGGCATACATGGGCACGAAGGCCGCGTTGAACGCGCCTTCGCCGAACAACCGACGGAAAAAGTTTGGCAGCTTGAAGGCGATCACGAAGATCTCCATCAGTGGCCCGGCGCCAAGCACCGCCGCCATGATGATATCACGCGCAAAGCCCACGACGCGCGACAGCAAGGTAAAGGCGCTGATGGTAAGAAATGGCTTAAGCAAGCTCATAGCGATCCAGGGATTGTTCCTGGGACAGTGCTAGCACATTATGTATTGTATTTACAGTGCTTAGAAACCCATATCTTTTGCCGACACGGAAATGTGGCAAAGCACTTCATTACCTTTGCCTTCGTATAGCATCTCATCAAAGCACAGGCGCGAGGTGGCAATGCCGCGACCATGCGGATGCATCACTCGCTCCGGCGTAATCTGAAGATAGGGTTTCCAGTTAAAACCCTCTCCTTGATCCCGTATTTTCAGGATCATTACGCTTGGCGTAGCTTTAAGCATTAAGGTGCCGTATTTGGTTCGGTTCTCCGGCAGATCCAAGCGGCGGCGTACGTCTTCCTGCCAGCATCCCTGCTTAACAAGTGCCGCTTTGTCAGCGTAGCCTATGCCAAGGTTGCCGTGCTCTACAGCGTTTGTCATTAACTCGTGAATACCGTAGACCACGCGCTCTGGGTCCGGGAAGCAATTGGCCACTAAGTAGGCGAGATTTTGCACTTCCTCAAGAGTGCGGAAATGAAACTTGGCTTCCTCAAGGAGGCCCAGAGCACGGCGGCTTTGCCGCACCTCCTCCTGCAATCTTTTTTTGTTTTTTGCATCTTCCAGCGCCGCACGGACGCTGCTGAGCAGCACCTCTTTTTCATAGGGTTTTGTGAGATAGTAATAAACGCCCGCGTCGATACCTTCAATGATCTGCTCACGTTCGGCGGCAGCGGTCTGCATAATCACAGGAATATCGCGGAAGCGCCAATCGGCCTTGAGCTTTTTTAAAAATGCCATGC
>CAZXYG010000010.1:38677-40931 GCA_964644885.1 uncultured Rickettsiales bacterium | reverse complement strand
AGGATATCCACGAGATTTTCGACGATCTCGCCACGCGCATCAACGGCGGGTTCGGCGGCGTGGCGGAATACGGCATCACGGTGCGCTGGAATAAAAACTATCTCAAGGTCATTCGCCTGTTATTAGAACGGCGCGCGCAATTCGCCATGGTTGGCGGCGTGCGCTTCGGCGGCACGATCACCTATGACGGCGCGTTTGAATTGGGTTTCGATCATGTTGCGTTGTGCCTGGGCGCCGGGAGGCCCACGGTGATTTCCATGCCCAACGGCGTGGCGCGTGGCGTGCGCACGGCCTCTGACTTCTTGATGGCGCTGCAGCTCACCGGCGCGGCCAAGGAGGATTCTATTGCGAATCTACAGCTTCGCCTGCCGGTGGCGGTGATCGGCGGCGGGCTGACGGCCATTGATACGGCCACCGAGTCGCTGGCTTATTACCCGCTGCAGGTGGAAAAATTTCTGCGCCGTTATGAGATTCTCATCAAGGAGCGCGGCGAGCAGACAGTGTGCGCCAACTGGACGCCTGAGGAAAAAGAAATCGCCGAGGAATTCATGGCACATGCCAGAACTATCCGCGAAGAACGTAAAAAGAAAACTCCAAACATCATCGGCTTGCTGAGAAAATGGGGCGGGGTAAGCGTCGTTTATCGCAAAACGCTGCAGGATTCGCCCAGTTATCGCCTCAATCACGAGGAAGTAGAATTGGCGATGCAGGAGGGCATCGGCTTTATTGAGAACGCGACGCCGGCAGGAGTGAAAATCGATAAAAACGGTCATGCCGTTGCGCTCCGCGTCCATTACGCACGCCAAACCGAAAGCGGCGAACTGGAAACCGAGGAAAAAATCATCCCCGCCAAGACCATCTTCATGGCGGCGGGAACCAACCCCAATACCGTGCTTTACCGCGAGGATGAAAAACATTTCAAGCTGGATGGCCGCTATTTCATGGCCGTTGACGAGCATGGCAGCCCGGTGAAGCCGGAGCCAAGCATCTCCAAGCCGGAGCAGCCGCACGTGCTGATGTCGAAAAGCACGGATGGGAAATTCGTGAGTTTCTTCGGCGACCTGCACCCTTCCTATGTCGGCAATGTGGTGAAAGCGATGGGCAGCGCCAAGCAAGGCTACCCGGTAGTTTCTCGGGTACTTAGCCAGTCGAAGCCGCTAAGCGGCGATACTTCGGAACAGTTCATAAACAAAATAAATCATTTACTTATCGCCACCGTGCATGACGTGGTGCGCCTCACGCCGCAGATCATCGAGGTGATCGTGAAGGCGCCGCTGGCCGCACGCCAGTTTCAACCAGGGCAGTTTTATCGCTTGCAGAATTTTGAATCGCTGGCGTTGCGTAATGACGGCACTACCCTCGCCATGGAAGGCCTGGCCATGACCGGCGCGTGGGTGGATAAGGAGAAAGGCTTGCTTTCCACCATCGTGCTGGAGATGGGCGGTTCCTCGGATTTATGCGCCTATCTCAAGAAAGGCGAGCCGGTGGTGCTGATGGGTCCGACCGGAACGCCCACCGAGATTCCCTCCAACGAAACTGTGATGCTGGTGGGCGGGGGGCTGGGCAACGCGGTGCTGTTTTCCATTGGCCGGGCGCTCAAGGAAAGAGGCTCGAAGGTGCTCTATTTCGCGGGCTACAAGAAAGCCATTGACCGTTATAAAATCGAAGAAATCCAGGCTGCCGCCGATGAAGTCATCTGGTGCTGCGACGAGAAACACATTACGGACGTGCGCAAGGGCGATAAGAGCTTCCACGGCAATATCGTGCAGGCCATGACGGCCTTCGCCGAAGGAAAGCTGGGCGAATCAAAATTAAAAATGAAAGACGTGAACCGCATCATCGCCATCGGCTCCGACCGCATGATGGCGGCGGTACGGCAGGCGCGGCACAGCGTATTGAAAAAACATCTGAAACCGGAGCATCTGGCCATCGGCAGCATCAATTCGCCGATGCAGTGCATGATGAAGGAAATTTGCGGCCAATGCCTGCAAAAGCACGTCGATCCCAAGACCGGCGAGCGCTCTTACGTCTATTCCTGCTTCAACCAGGACCAGGAACTGGATACGGTTTCCTTCCCGCACCTCGCCCAGCGCCTAAAGCAAAACAGCGTGCAGGAGAAACTCACCGCCTTGTGGATAGACCGCTGCCTGAAGGGGCTTGGACTACGGGAAAAGGCAGCGTAGTTTCTTTAGAAGCGCACTTCGATGAATGCGCGTTCGCGTAGTTTCTGCAAATAACTTTGAGCTTCGCGCTC
>CAZXYG010000010.1:27985-38667 GCA_964644885.1 uncultured Rickettsiales bacterium | reverse complement strand
ATCTTTTTCATGCGCAACAGCTTGCGAATATCTTCATCCGTCCGGGGAGCAGCAGCAGCGGAATCCAAATTTCTCAATTCATGCAACCTAACAATCATATATCCTTCTTCTGTTTTAAATGAATCGCTAGTCTCTCCCGGCTTGAGCTTTTTAACCGATTCTCGTATTTCCTTGCTGATTTCGTGCAGCTTTACCCATCCGATCTCGCCGCCTTCCGATGCGGCGGGGCCTTCTGAAAACTGCCGGGCAAGCGAAGCAAAATTACCGCTCTCGCGACTTGCATTCACCAGATTATGCGCCAGATCTTTTACCTCCAGTTCACGGTGCGCGGTGTTTGCCTTAAGCAAAATAAGTGAAATTCTGGCTTCAGGGTTTTGCTGCTGTGCCTGCGGCGCATGTTTCTTCGCCTCTTTTACTTCGGTTTCGCCCACGGTGACGAAGGGCACTATCCTTTTAGCCACAATGCGCTGCCACTGTATCTGAGCCCGTATCTGCTCAATAATCGCGTTCTGGGAAACGTTCAGCGTGCGAATAAAGTCGGCGAACCCGCCTTCGGGCAAATTGTTCTGCTTTTCGATATCTCGGATAGCTTTCTGTATATCGCTATCGGAAAATGCGATACCGGCCTGATCCGCCTCCTGTATTTGCAGGCGTTCGTTGACCATGATCTGCAATACTTGCGGCATAAGCTTCTGCTGCACTTCCTTCGTATTCTCAAGCCCGGTAGTCTTGATGGCAAGCTGGATACGGTCGGACAGATCATAATTAGAGATAATGCTGTCGTTAACGATTGCCGCGATAGCATATTCCGCCGTCTTCCCTCCGGAAGGAAAAAGCATAAGAAAAGTAAGGAAAAATAATAAGAAAGCGCGTGTCATCACGGGGTAGGTATAGCTTAAATCCCAAGATTTTTAAAGGAAACTTGCAGCGAAATGGATGTCGCCGGCTCGATATCGCGGTCACGGGTATATTCACGGTTCAAAGCGGTTGCGATGATAAGGCATTCGTTCTCAAAGACCAGGCTCGCGCCATTGGAAACCCAGCCGCCGCTATTGCCAAGGTCACGCCTGCCGTTGGCATGAAAAGACCAATGCTCGGTCAGCAGCAATGATCCGCCGGAAACAAGCTCCTCGCGTGGTTCAACGCCGGTTTCATCATCGAGCCTCACATACCCGCCCTGAATGTTCAATCGGCCAAAATTCAGCCAGGTGGCCACTTCGTTGCGGCGGAATGCGCCATCATCCTTATCGACGCGGACTCGGTATACCGCGTTCAGCAAATTGCCGTCAGTAGCGGCGATGCGGCCGACATAGTCGGAAAAATTATCGTCAAGACCGCTGCCTCTGGTAAAATTTTCATCTTTCTTGGTGCGGTAATTCTGTCCGGCGAGAAAGGTGACGTTTGCGGCGCTGCCTTGTTTGTAAATGCCGCCGCGCAAACCGTAATTGGTGCGCGGACCGCCCTCCACCCGATCAAGGCCGGTGTAGCGGTGGCTGCTGAACAGGTTAAAGTCGGATATTTCGAGTTCCTGGCTATCCTCGTTGGGAATCTTGCTTGGATTTCCGCCTTGCGGACTCAGGATAAAATCCGCCAAAGGCTCCAGCAATATGCGCGTATGCACGTTTTCCTGCACAACCGGAAAGGCCCAGCTCAGCTTGCCTTCGGGAATGAAACGGCCGGTAAAACCGTCTTGATCGTTGATAGGGTCGATAGGATCGTCTACGTCCTGCACCTGGTAGGCGTCGCCGCGCAGGCTGGCACTCAGCTCAAATTTATGCCCCTGCGGAGTAATGAGCGGCAGTTTCCATCCGCCCGTCGTCGCAAGTCTCCGGCTTTGGATACCCTCGCCGCGCGTCAGGAACAATCCGTTCGTATCCAGCGACAATGTGGAATTGTGGAAGCTGGTTTTTCTCTCGTGATGCGTATTAACGAGCGGCAGAGCGACCGGGGAGTTATCCGGATCGTCTTCCGCGTTCAACCCTTGGAAGGAAACAGCCTTGATGCCGCCATAATTGCGCTGCTCGATGCGCTCGGCGTAGCCGTGCGAGGTCAGCAGGTCCTCATGGCTGAATCCGTAGCGACGCAGATAGGTATCGTCCGTGGAGCGCTTGGCATCGAAACCGCCCTGCCAATAGTCATCAAATTGGAAGCGGCCCTTGCCCTCGATGTGGCCGCGCACGTCGCGACCGGTAGTTTGGTTGCCTAGGACATCGCGTTCCTTGGGGTTGGTGAGGCTGCCGCCGAACTCATAGGGGCCGTATGCGGTGAGATGGCGGAATTCACCGGAAAACACAGGACCCTCACGGGAAGTAAAAATAGGTGCCACCGTAGCGTCCGCTTCCGGCGCGATGTTAAAATAGTAAGGTATTTTAACGCTTGCGCCCAAGACGTTGCTGCCCATATAGGTGGGCACGAGAAGGCCGCTGCGGCGTTTCGCGCCGGGCATCGGATGCATGAAGCGCGGCGTATAAAGCACGGGCTGCCCCATAATCTGGAACATGGCATCGTCGTAATGCACTTCCTCCTCCGCGTCATCGAGCGTAACCTTATCGGCGCGGATACTCCACAATGCCTCTGCGTCCTTGGCGCAATGGCACGGCGTAAAAAATGCATTTTCCAGAGAGAAGGTGTCTTTATCCAAGCGATCTCCACGGGCAGCGGCGATAGTTGAATCGCCTGACAATGTGCCATGCAGATTCTCAATATGCCCGCGCTCAAGGCTATCATGCATTTCCGCTTTATCGGCATGCAGCACATGGCCTTCCGGCCCGGTGAATTTCAAATTGCCGATGGCGGTGACAAGGCGGGTTTTCTGGTTGTACGTCACTTCGTCGGCGAACAGCTTGCGCCCCTGCTGCGTCAATTCCACGTTGCCGGAGGCGATAATCTTCGATTCATCGGTGAGGTAACTCATGGAATCCGCCTCCACCTCGGCGGTGGAAACGTTATATTGAATAGTGAGTATGCCGCACAGGGCGATGCCGCACAGCGTACGGGAGAGCGAGAATAAAAAACCGCGCTTCATGGCAACGCAGTTTACCGTTTAAAAAATTATGGGCAACTGTTTCGGAGAATTTTAACAAAACATCTTAATCTTAACTTCTTCTTAACCATATTGTGTTATAATTGCAACATAACATTATGTAAAATAACAATTATTTTATGACCGAGGGCAGATCAAAACCCCTGTATCCATTCGACGTTGAAAGACAAATGCCGGAAGTAATCGCCGCTCTCAGGCAGAAGGTGCGGCAAGCGATCGGCACTATTTCTGGGGAAGGAGAAAACAACGAGCATATTTACCAGAATCTGGAAAAGCTTGATTCGCTACTTAAAAACTTTTTGCCGGCGATTACTTCCGATCCTGATAACGCCAAGGTAATCGCAATATCTATTTCCGAGACCTTGAGAGAACTGGAGAAAACATATCCCCCACTCATCGGAACTCTAAACAGCGTGGAAACCAAGCGCGCCTGGGAAGTAAAAGCATTGCAAAACGTAGGTTTGCCAATACCTAGCATTGTTAAAAATGTACCGCTACCAGAGGGTTTTCCGATGCCGTTAACCGCTCTTGGGGTGGTTTTGGAATATTATGGCCTTGCCCGCGGAACTGATCTTTATGCAGGCTGGAGCATGGATATAGATGAATTTCCCATACAGGGAATACCGCTTGAAGCCGACCCGGCGTTTGTTTTTTGCGGCAAAAACAAAAACCGCCCGCAGGCGGAAGCCGACGTGCGGCATATGCGGACATACGAGGAATCGAAAGCGTTATACCCGCAGTGGATGGGAACCATAAAAGAAGCATTCGGAAAAGAGTACAAAATTCCGCTGTATTATGGAGAAATATATCCGGCACCATGCGCTTTCGATTATGCAACGACTTGCGACCTTAGAATAGAGAATCTGGATCGCCTGCTGCAGCAGAAAGTTAAACCCGGCATTGTAATAGGCCCGCATTCCAAATTCCAGTATCGTGTCAAGGGAACTTTGGACGAGTATGTGAATTATGGCTCCGAAGTTGTGCTGGGGCATGAACTGGGCCATATCGTGCAGACCGCAATCATGGCACGCGAAAAAGATATCGTCATCCTCAACGAATTTGCCGATCCTGCAGCACATTCTTCTATTGCATCAATCATCGAGGCACTGGAAGCGCGCGCGGACGTAACGCAAGGCAAACATATCGTAATCTTTGCTGAAACGCCTTACGATCAGGCGCGGGTGGAGCGTGCTCTTGCCCGCTCCACGCTGAACATGGCGTTCATCACGGTAAAAAATTCAGTCGATTGCGAGCGGGATGCTGTGGATAATTTTCAGAATAACGCGAGCGAAAAGGATAGGGGCACATATCAAGATACACGGATAGCAGGAATATCCTATCAAGATCCGCGGATAGTAGGAACATATTTTCCTGGAAATGAATCGGATAAACCCACGTTCAAGGAACTGGCATATGCGCTTAATGATATTTCCACCCGTCTGGACAATAAACTTCGCTTAAATCATGTGGCTATAAATTATAGCGATCCGTGGGTTTTGATAAAAAAAGCGGTCGGCGCGGTGGCGTCTCTTGTGACGCCACAATCGGAGGAAGCGCTTACGAAAGGAATGTTCGAAAAAGCAAAGCAATACGTAAAGGATATCCAGAATTTTGCCGCGAAAGTGGGTTATGACGAAATATTGCAGCAAGGAAGCGTACCCACAAAGATAAAATCAGAAAGTGAACGCATCGAAAATAAACTGCTGCAGATCGAGCTACTGCATCCTGCTGATTACGAGCACCGCATCTTGCTCGGGCAATTTAGAACCGTACTGGATAAAATCCAGGAAATGCCCGCCACGGACAGTGACGGCTCAAAACCCTCCCGGCTGCCGCACCACCTTTCACACACTCAGCGTCTGCCTTAGCCTCATACTCTTCCCACTGCCACTTCCACCATCGGCTCCTTGCCGAGTTCCTGCTTGAAGCGTTTTTTTAAAAACGAGCGCACCACGCGCACAATATTGTCCTCGCTAGTATTGCGCTGTGATTCGACTACGTCCGCCACTTCCAGCGATAAATCATAGATCATCCGGCCGCTTTCCTTTTCATCGAGCAGGCCGGGAGTGAAAATGCGCGGCTCGCTCACAACCTTGCCGTTGCGGCTTAATACAATGCCCACGAACACGATGCCTTCGCGCTGCATGCGGCGGCGAGCCTTAATCACTCTGCCTTCGGTATCGAGAAGCTGCTTCCCGTCCACGGCCAGATAGCCGGAGCGCACGTGCTTCAGCGGCTCCGGTTCGCCGGGCGCCAAACGTATCAGCTCGCCGTTGCGCAATTCCAGGGCTTTCGGCACGCCGAGCGCCTTGGCGAATTTGACGTGCTCGTGCAAATGCACCGCCTCGCCATGCACGGGGATGGCGATCTTGGGGCGCACCAGTTCATACATGCGCCGCACCTCGTCGCGGCAGGGATGGCCGGAAACATGAACGAAATGATCCTTTTCGCTATAGACCTCGACGCGCATTTTCACGAACGTATTGAGCAGGTGAATGATCTTCTTCTCGTTGCCGGGGATGACGCGCGAGGAGAAGATGACCGCATCGCCCGGAGCCAAGCGGATATTGGGATGCCTGCCGCCCGCGATCTTGCTGATCGCCGCGTGCGGCTCGCCTTGGCAGCCGGTGCAAATCACCAGTTGCTCGCGGCGCGGGACGCGCCCGATGGCGCGGTCGTTTAAAAACTCCGGCAAGTCGGCGAGGTAGCCGTTCTCGCGCGCGGCCATTGTCACCCGGCCCAGCGACCTTCCTGCAATCACCACCTGCCGCCCGTGCTCCGCCGCTACGCGCGCGATGGTATCAAGCCGCGCCACGTTGGAGGCGAACGTCGCCACCGCCACCAACCCCTTGCATTCCACAACAATGCTGGAAAGACCCTTATGAAGATCGGCTTCCGACCCAGAAGTGCCTTCACGGAAAATATTGGTGGAGTCGCAGACCATGGCCAGCACGCCTTCGTCGCCTATGCGCTTCAGCAGCGCCTCGTCGGTGGTAGGGCCGATCACGGGATCGGGGTCAAGCTTCCAATCGCCGGTATGCAGCACCGTGCCGTGCGAAGTGCGTAAGATCATGCCATTCATCTCCGGGATGGAATGCGTGATCTGCACCAGCTCGATGGAGAACGGCCCCACCTCGAAGGCGCTTCCTGGCGTGATTTCGGTAATCTTCACGTCGCGCCCGAACGGCGCTTCCTCCAGCTTGCCCCGCACCATCGAAGCGGTAAAAGGCGTGGCGTAAATCGGGCAACGCAATTGACCCCAAAGATAGGGTATTCCGCCGATATGATCCTCATGGGCGTGTGTTAGGACAATACCAAGAAAATCCTTGCGGTGCTCGATGACGAAACTCAAATCCGCCACCACCAGATCAATGCCGGGCAGAAACTCGTCGGCGAAGCCCGCGCCCATGTCGAACATGATCCACTTGCCCTGGTGGTGGTAGAGATTGACGTTCATGCCGATCTCTCCCGCCCCGCCGAGCGGCAAGAACAGCAGGTCGTCCTTGCGGAAATTAGCGGCGGACATCAATGCCGATCATTCTGTTGGCGCACCAGCCACAAACCCCGGATCGTGAGATCCGGCTCGTGATGGTCGATGACAGGCGTGGCCTTCGCGAACAGCCCGGCGAGGCCGCCGGTGGCTATCACCGTCATGGGTTTTCCATATTCCTGCTTTACCCGCGTCACGATACCCTCGATCAAGCCGCTATAGCCCCAGTAGATGCCAGACTGCATGGCGGGAATGGTCGAGGTTGCAATGACTTTTTCCGGCTGCTTGATGGCGATTTCCGGCAATTTGGCGGCGGCGCGGTGCAGCGCGTCCAGCGAAAGATTGATGCCTGGCGCGATCAGCCCGCCTTTGTAGCGGCCATCGCCGCTGATGATGTCGAAAGTAGTGGCCGTGCCGAAATCGAGCACGATGGCATCGGATTGGTACTGGCCATGAGCTGCCACGGCGTTCGCCAGCCGGTCCGCGCCCACCTCCGATGGTCGGTCTACATCGATCCGGAGAGGAATCTTCACATCAGGATCGCCGATTACCAACGGATCGGTATTGCACTGCACCCGGCAAAACCGCTTGAGATCAAAGAGATTCTGCGGCACCACGCTGGCGATGATCGAAGCTTTGATATGAGAAAATTTCAGTTTCTCCGCCGCCATCAGAGCGGAAAGCAGCGCCGCATACTCATCCGACGTTCGGCGCGGATTGGTGGCGATACGCCACTGGCTCGCAATTTTGCCCTTTTTATCGAGCAACGCAAAGACGGTATCGGTATTGCCGGCGTCAATGGCGAGCAGCATGAAAATCCATCAATAGAGTGATATATCCAAACAAGGAAAAAGCGCCAACAATTTCTTAGGCAGTTTGATCTCCTTATAATGATCGATCTCGCGAGTGTTGCTGATACATCTCTTCTAACTGCTCTTGCCCAAGATTGAATAGCTTTCCTAACTCCAGGGCTTTTCCTAGATGCTCTGCGGCTTTCTGACGTAATTGCAATTGTTCCTGTGCATCGAAACATCTATCAGCTTCTGCATCTTTTTTCTTAAACGCTGTATATGAACTTACCATTGCTGTATGCTCTATGTGCCCAACCATACCTGCCTCTCTTTTTGTTTATATTATTATTGATGCCAATATACCATTGATCGTCAATACTCTCCAGCGATTACTCTCTTCTCCGCCCCGTTTTCTAGCTCCAGTACCAGCGTTCCCTTCGCATCAAGCGTCTTAAAAACTCCAGCGATTGTTTCCTTCGCAGTGCGCACTTCAATCGCTTCCCCGACATGCAACGCTCCCTCCAGCCACATCCGGCGTATCGGCTCAAAGCCTTCTTTGCGCCATATAGCGCAATACCTTGCAAAGGCTTTCGTAGTTTCTTTAAGCAACGCTTCTAGCGCATATCCTTTTGCTCCCGCTTCCTTCATGCTGGTGGCAGGATAGATCATGCCCGCCCGCGGATAGCTCTCCACATTGACGCCGATGCCCACAACCAGCCAATCGTTTCCTGATTCCAGCAGAATGCCTGCCGCTTTGCGTTCATTCACCAGTACATCATTGGGCCATTTAAAACCGACATTCACGGCTTCCGGAAAAGATTTTTTTATGCTGTCTCTTACCGCCAGCGCGCTGACGAAAGAAAGCTGCGCCCATGTATCGACCGGCTTTTCCTCCCGGCACAGAATGGAAAAAAATAGATTTCCTTCCTCGGAAACCCATTCCCTGCCGTAACGGCCCCTGCCCTGCGTCTGTTTCCTGGCCCAAATCACCGTGCCGTCCGGCGCTCCCTCGCGCGCCAGTTTCTTCGCTTCGTCATTCGTGCTTCCTAGAACATCATAGCGCGCCAGCTTAAAACCGGAAGGCACCAAAGCATCGTTCATAAAAACAGCGATTTTGCCGCTGCTTCGGCGGCTTTAAACAAGGGAGAGGGCATCATGAAAAACAATACATTGAACAGAGCGGTAGCAGCCAAAACGGCGCGGGTAGCGGGTAGCATTTCCTCCGGTTTCAAAGGGTGTTCGGCGCTGTCGAAATACATGATCTTGACGATCTTAAGGTAATAATACGCCGCTACCACACTGGAAAGCACGCCGATGACGGAAAGCGCATAAAGCTCTCTCTGCACCGCCGCCGTGAACACGAAGAATTTTCCGAAGAACCCGGCCAGCGGCGGGATACCAGCCATCGAGAGCATGAACACCGCAAGCACAAAAGAAAAAACAGGCCGCGATTTGGCTATTCCGGCCAGATCGGAGAGGTTTTCCAGCATTTCATTGCGCCGCCGCATCAGCAGAACGCAAGCAAACGCACCGATACTCATGGGCATGTAAATAGCGATATAGACAAGCGTCGCATGGATACCGGCGATAGAGCCGCTCGCGATACCAACCAACGCATAGCCTACATGGCCGATGGAACTATAGGCCAGCAGCCGCTTGATATTGCTCTGGCGCAGCGCCGCGAACGCGCCCACAACCATCGATAAGATGGAAATAAGGATGACCACCTGCTGCCACGCCGGCACCGCATCGCCGAACGGCTGCGCCAGGAAACGCACGAATAGCGCCAGCGCCGCCACTTTCGGCGCGGCGGCGAAGAAGGCCGTGACCGGCGTCGGCGCGCCTTCGTACACATCCGGCGTCCACATATGGAACGGCGCGGCCGATAGCTTAAAACACAAGCCCGCGATCACCATCACCATGCCGAGAATCACGCCGGGGCTAACCGGCCCTTCTATCGCCGCGGCGATAGCAGCGAAATTCGTAGCGCCGGTGAAGCCGTAGATCATCGAACAGCCATAAAGCAGGATGCCGGAGGAAAGCGCGCCCAGCACAAAATATTTTAAGCCCGCTTCCGAGGATCGTTCCGAATCGCGCTGCATGGCGGCCAGGACATAAAGCGCAAGGCTCTGCAATTCCAGCCCCATATAGAGCGCAAGCAGGTCGTTGGCCGAAACCATCACCATCATGCCCACCGCCGCGAAAAGCATCAGGATAGGAAATTCAAAAAAGCGCGGTTCCACTCTGTATTCAAGCGAAATGCATAGCGCCAGCGCCACCGCAATCAGGATCAGCACCTTGATAAACACCGCGAAACGATCAAGGATGAACATCCCGTTCAGCACCGTTGTCTTTTCTATCCCCATAGCAGGCAACAACATCACCATGCAGGCCGCCGCGAGCGCCACCAGAATCGCCGCGCGCGTCAGGGCGCTGGAGAACGCATTGCCTCGAAACACGCCAGAAATAAGCAGAAACATCCCCATCGCCACCAGAAAAAGCTCCGGGATGAGCGGAGTGAATTCTTTCGCCGTGAGAGCAAAGGGCTGCATATTACCTCTCCATCTGCCCGATCAGATGCACAATGGAAGGCTCCAGCGGTTTGAGCAGCGCATTGGGATACACGCCCAGATAGATTACCAGCGCGATGATCGGTACAAATATCAGCACTTCGCGGACATTGATATCCAGCACGTTCTTCAACGCCTCTTTTTTCAACGCGCCGAACATCACGCGCCAGTAGAGCCACAGCATATAGGCCGCGCCAAGCACCAGTCCGGTGGCGGCAAGCCCGGCAACCGCGGTATTGACTTTATACGCCCCCACAATCACCAAAAATTCGCCAACGAAGCCGCTGGTGCCAGGCAGCCCTACCGCCGCCAGCGTAAACAGCATGAATACCAGCGCGTATTTCGGCATGCGCGCCGCCAAACCGCCAAAGGAAGAGATTTTTTTGGTATGCAGCCGGTCATAAAGAACGCCGACGCACAGGAACAGCGCGGCGGAAACAAGGCCGTGGCTTATCATCTGGAAATACGCGCCCTCCATGGCCTGCGCGTTAAAGGCGAAAATGCCTATAGTGACCAATCCCATATGCGCCACCGAGGAATAGGCGATCAGTTTTTTCATATCCTCCTGCATCAGCGCCACCAGCGAGGTGTAGACCACCGCCACCACGCTCAAGCCGAAAACAAGCGGCGCGAAAAATTCGGAGGCATCCGGCAGCATGGGCAATGAAAACCTTAAATAACCATAACCGCCCAGCTTCAACAGGATACCTGCCAGAATTACCGATCCCGCCGTGGGCGCCTGCACGTGCGCGTCCGGCAGCCAGGTATGGAACGGCCACATCGGCACC
>CAZXYG010000010.1:17406-27975 GCA_964644885.1 uncultured Rickettsiales bacterium | reverse complement strand
AACGAGGCGAAGAACGCTAACCATAATAGCGCCTGGGGCTTAAGCGGCAGCGCGGGAATCTGCTCCATCAGCGCGGGAATGTCGGTGGTGCCGGTTTGAAGATAGACATAGATCAGCGCAAGCAGCAGCAGCACGGAACCCAGCAGTGTGTAGAGGAAAAACTTAAATGCGGCGTAAACCCTGTTTTCCGCTCCCCACACGCCGATAATCAGGAACATGGGAATCAGCGATCCCTCGAAGAACAGGTAGAACAGCACGAAATCCAGCGCCGCGAAGGAGCCGAGCACGAAGGTTTCGAGCAGCAGAAACGCCACCACGTATTCGCGCACCTGCGCGGCAATGCTTTCCCAGCTCGCTAGAATGCAAAGCGGCGTCAGGAAAGTGGTGAGCAGGATCAGGAACAGCGAAATGCCGTCAATCCCTAAGTGGTAGCCAATATTGTAGCCGTCGATCCACGGCTTTTTCTCCACGAACTGGAAGGCGTGCGTGGAACCGTCGAAATTCAGCCACAGCAGCAACGACAGCAGAAACGTGGCGATCGATACCCACAGCGCCGCGTTGCGCGAATTCCTTGCCATGCGCGCCGCATCGCCTTCCACGCGCATGAACAGCAGGATAAACAATGCGCCCGCAAGCGGGAGGAAAATCACAGCACTCAGAAGAGGAAAATCGGTCATGTCCTACCCCATCATCCGGTACATGAACCAACTCACCAGCCCGACCAAGGCTGCGATCATCACGAAGGCGTAATGAAAAACGTAGCCAGTCTGGAAGCGCCTCAGAACTGCACCGCCCCACTGACTCAACCACGCTAGTCCGTTGGGACCGAAACGGTCTATAGTACCGAGATCGCCGAATTGCCACAGCGCGTGACCAATTTTCTTCGCCAGAATCACAAATAAAGCATCGTATATTTCATCGAAATACCATTTATTTAAAAGGAATTTATAAAACGGCGATGTAAGTTTAGCGATTTGCGCGGGCACGCTCGGCAAACGAATATAAAGCAGGTAAGCAAGCGCCAGCCCTGCCATCCCTACCGCTAACGGCGCCCACTTCACCCATGCGGGCGCATGATGCGCGGCTTCCAATACCATCTGGAGTTTGTATTGCGGATGCACAGCCCCCTGACTTCCAGCCTTCACATCAACAGTCCATCCCCAATTCCAGAATGTCAAATCTGCACTCACAATTCCTATTTTAACCATTAGAGCGCCAATGAACATCGCACCAAGCGCCAGTAAAAATAACGGAACGGTCATCGCCAACGGCGATTCGTGGATGTGCTCCTGCACTTTCTTGGAAGCGCGGCTTGTGCCATGGAAAGTCAGGAAAATCAGCCGCCAAGAATAAAACGCCGTCAACGTTGCAGCGGCAATTCCAGACCAGAAAGCGAACGCTCCGTAAACGTTACCGTGATGCCCGGCGGCGTAAGCTGATTCCAGGATAATGTCCTTCGAGTAATAACCCGAAAGCAGCGGAAAGCCAGTGATGGCCAACGTCCCCACCAGCATCATGGCGTAAGTGAAGGGAATCTTCCGCCATAATCCGCCCATTTTCCGCATGTCCTGCTCGTCAGACATGGCGTGGATGACGCTGCCCGCGCCCAGAAACAGCAACGCCTTAAAGAACCCGTGCGTCATCAAGTGGAATATACCCGCCGCATAGGCCGAAACCCCGCAGGAAAAAAACATATAACCTAATTGGCTACAGGTGGAATAGGCAATAACCTTCTTGATATCGTTCTGTGTGATCGCCACGGTGGCGGCGAAGATAGCCGTTGCCGCGCCGATGACCGTCACCAGCGCCAGCGCTGCAGGTGAGTGCTCGAACAGCGGCGAGCAGCGCGCCACCAGAAACACCCCCGCCGTGACCATCGTAGCAGCGTGAATCAACGCGGAAACCGGCGTTGGGCCTTCCATCGCGTCCGGCAGCCACGTATGCAGGCCAAGTTGCGCCGATTTACCCATCGCGCCAATGAATAGCAGAATGCAGATCAGCGTCAGCGCATGCACGTCCATGCCCCAAAAATGCAGCACACGGTCGCTCATCGCCTCGGCGGCAAAAAATACTTTCTCGTAATCCAGCGAGCCGAACAGGTAGAAAATCGCGGCCAGCCCCAGCATCAGGCCGAAATCGCCCACGCGGTTGACCACAAATGCCTTCAGCGCCGCCGCGTTGGCCGATTCGCGCGTGTACCAGAAGCCGATCAGCAGATAAGAGCACAACCCCACGCCCTCCCAGCCCACAAACAATTGCAAAAAATTATCCGAAGTCACGAGCAGCAGCATGAAAAAGGTAAACAGCGAGAGATAGGCCATGAAGCGCGGCTTATGAGGATCATGGCTCATATAGCCGATAGAATAGATATGCACCAGCGCCGAAACCCACGTCACCACGATCAGCATCACGGCGGTGAGCGCATCGGCGCGCAGCTTCCACGCTACTTTTAGATCGCCGGAAGTAATCCACTCCAGCACCGTAACGCTATAGGCCTGATGCGCGAAAATAACCTGATAAAACACCACCGCCGAAAAAATTCCTGAAAGCAGCACCGCGCAGGACGTAATCAATTGCGCGGCACCATCCGGCATTCGGCGCGTGGAAAGCCCCACGAGCATGGCGGCAATCAGCGGAAGAAATACGATGGCCTGGAGCATGCTATCCTTTCAGCCTATTGATTTCTTCTACTTCAATCGTATCCCTCAGCCGGAAGCACACCACGATAATAGCAAGGCCAATGGCGGCTTCCGCCGCCGCCACGGTGAGGATGAACATGGTAAACACCTGCCCCACTAGGTTATGCAGATAGGCGGAAAACGCCACCATGTTGATATTCACCGCAAGCAGCATCAATTCAATCGACATCAGAATCACGATCACGTTCTTGCGGTTGAGAAAAATTCCGCAAATGCCCAGCGTGAATAAAACCGCCGCCACCGCGAGGTAATGAAACAAGCCTACGTCGAGCAGGATCTCCGGCATTACACCCCCCTCCCCGTTTCGACTTTGACGATCTCGATAGCGTTGCGCGCGTTGCGCGAAAGTTGACGCTCAATGCGCTGGCGTTTTACGCCTTCGCGCTGGCGCAGCGTCAACACGATGGCGCCCACCATCGCCACCAGGAGAATAGCGCCGGCGATTTGAAACAGGTAGATATAATCGGTATACAGCACACGCCCCAGCGCCTCGGTATTGCTCACCGCATCAACAGCGGGAGGGCTGTAAAGCCGCACGCCGTTCACCGAGGCATAGAGCGCAATGCCAAGCTCCATGAACAGCACCGATGCCACCACAACGCCCACGGGTAAATATTTCAGATACCCTTCTTTCAGTTTCACGATATTGATGTCCAACATCATCACCACGAACAGAAATAGCACCATCACCGCTCCCACATAGACGATCACCAACAGCATGGCGAGAAACTCCGCGCCCAGTAGCACGAACATTCCCGCCGCGTTGAAGAAGGCGAGGATCAGAAACAATACCGAATGCACCGGGTTGCGCGAAGAGATCACCATCACGCCGGAGGTGATGAGGACAGAGGCGAAAAGGTAGAAGGCTAATGTGACGAGAATCATGGATTATCGATACTCCGCGTCCGCCTTGATGTTGGCGGCAAGCGCCTTTTCCCAACGCTCGCCGTTGGCCATGAGGCGCTCCTTGTTATAAAGCAGCTCTTCATGCGTTTCAGTGGCAAATTCGAAATTCGGCCCTTCGACGATAGCATCCACCGGGCAAGCTTCCTGGCAGAAGCCGCAATAGATGCATTTGGTCATGTCGATATCGTAACGCGTAGTGCGGCGGCTGCCGTCTTCGCGTTCCTCGGCCTCGATGGTGATGGCTTGCGCCGGACAAATCGCCTCGCATAATTTGCAGGCGATGCAACGTTCCTCGCCGTTGGCATAGCGGCGGAGCGCGTGCTCGCCTCGGAAGCGCGGGGAAATAGGCCCTTTCTCGTAAGGATAATTCACCGTCACCTTCTTGCGGAACATGTATTTCAGCGTCAGCCGCATGCCGGTGAAGAGTTCGGCCAGGACAAAAGATTGTAATGTTTTTTTAAGATTCGCCATATTATTGCTTCAACAACTTCTTTCCTTCATCTTCCACTTTTTTCTTCAGTTGCAATATCTCATTTTCCAGCTTTCGTTCTTCTTTTTGTTCAAAACGAACGATATCCTTCTCAATTGCGCGCAATTCGTGCTTGCCATACACCACATACCCAGCCGTCAGCACCACCCACAACAGCGAGAACGGGAGAAAAACTTTCCATCCCAGGCGCATTAATTGGTCATAGCGGTAGCGCGGGAAGGTGGCACGAACCCAAAGGAAGCAAAACAGCAGGAATGCTATTTTCAGGGCGAACCACACAATGCCTGGCAGCATGTTAAATGGAGCAATGTCGAAGGGCGGCAACCATCCGCCTAAAAATAATATTGCCGTCATGCCGGAGATCAGAACCATGTTGGCGTATTCGCCCAGGAAAAACATGGCGAAGGCCATCGAGGAATACTCAACGTTAAACCCAGCTACTAGCTCCGCCTCCGCCTCCGGCAGGTCGAACGGGTGGCGGTTGGTTTCGGCCAACGCAGAAATGAAAAATAATACCGCCATCGGGAACAGGCCGGAGAATAAGAACCAACCGTCTTTCTGCGCCAGCACGATATCCGTGAGGTTCAGCGATCCCACAACCAGCAGCACGGTAATCACTACGAAGCCGAGCGACACCTCGTAGGAAACCATCTGCGCCGCCGAACGGATCGCTCCTAAAAAAGCATATTTGGAATTACTGGCCCACCCGGCAATGATGATGCCGTAAACCCCCAGCGACGAAATGGCGAAGAGATACAGTACGCCCACGTTAATATTCGCAAGCGCCCAGCCTTCATCGAACGGGATCACCGCCCATCCGATCATAGCGAGCGAAAAGGTAATCATGGGCGCGATCAGAAACAACAGCGCATTGGCCTTGGTGGGAATCACCATTTCCTTAGTCATCAGTTTGATGGCGTCGGCGAAGGGTTGGAGCAATCCGAACGGCCCCGTTATGTTAGGCCCCCGCCGCATCTGCATGTAGGCGATTACCTTGCGCTCGGCCAGCGTCAAAAGCGCCACAATCACCAGCAACGGCACCACGATCAGCAATATTTTTCCTACAATCCAGAGACCTGGAATGAAATAAGTTTGGATGAGGTCGCCTATCATTGCAACATCCTCTCCGCAAAGCTACCCGTTGCTGCTTCTACAGCGTGAATAGCATAGGGATCGCATTGCGACATACGCTTGCGTAGCGTCTCCGTAAATTCGTTCACTTTGTCTTCTTGGCTTCTTTTCCATGTTATCAACATGCCGACATCGAAATCCCTTCCCTGATGCGTGGATATCCTGATCTCAGGCTTATCGTAATCAAAGCTAAGAAAATGGGATTTCATGACGTTTCTATAGCTCATAAAATCCTCTGGATAGACATAACGAATGTTACGATATTGCGATTCTTGCAGCGTATCCACAAGACCCGACAAGAAGTTCAGGAGCCTTTTGTCATACTGCCAAACCGCCGACTGAAAATTCGGAATAAAAGAATCGCTCGGATAAAGGCGGAACGATTTTCCTACAATTTTGTTTCCTTTTTTGTCTGGCCTTGCCCAATCGGCGCTGAATACAGCATGAATACCGTACTGTTCTTCAAAAAAAGAAGTCACAAGCTTTTCCAGAGGAACAAGGGAGTTTTTCTCTCCACGCAGATACACTCTTAGGGAATAAGGACCAATTGGCGATGACTTTCCGATCTGAACTTTCAAGTTGGGTTTATACGTTTCCAGCAATGGAAAAGTAATATTGAAATCCTTATAACTCAGGTCGTCCGCCACCTCATCGAAGACAGCCACAATACATTGTCTGCCTGCCACCTTATCTCCCGCCGTTACCGTAAACGTGGCAATCATTCTTTGTTCGCTTTCCACGTCCGCTGCATCGACCGGCAAAACGTAAAAGAAAAACATAACAATAACAAGTGCCGGGATATGCGCGCTCACGCCACTGCTCTCTTTTCTCTCTTCTTCAATAATTCCTCCGCGCACCTAGCCATGGTCCCGGAGGCGCGAGAAATCGGGTCGGTCATATAGAAATTCGCAATCGTATCATGGAACGGCTCATCGGCAATGCGCCCCTTATGGCCGAATTCACTCCATGCCGCAGGCACTATTTCATCCACACGCGCCAGATGCGGCGCGACCTTTTCCATGCGCTTGCGCACGTCAGGCAACGATACGTAAGGCAGCGCATGGCCGAGCGCGTTTGATAATTCCGTAATAATCTTCCAGTCCTCCTTAGCCTCGCCCGGCGGAAAAACGGCGCGATAGGCGCGCTGCGCGCGGCCTTCGAGATTCACATAGGTGCCATCCTTCTCGGTATAAGCAGCGCCCGGCAGGATCACGTCCGCCACGTGCGCGCCTCGGTCGCCGTGATGGCCCTGGTAAATTACGAAGGTGTTTTTGAACGCTTTCATATCCAATTCGTCCGCACCCAGTAAATAGGCCACTTCGATATCAGCGCCGCTAATGCCCTTCTCGCCGGGCAAAAATCCTATATCCATCCCGCCCACGCGCGAAGCCGCTTTATGCAGCACGTTAAATCCGTTCCAGCCCTCCTTCACAACACCAAGCCGATCGCAAAGCTCGCGCACGCGGTGCAGGATCGCCGCTCCGTCTGATCGCGTGAGAGCGCTATATCCCAGAATTACCATAGGCCGCTGCGCTGTTTTCAGCGCTTTACCAAATTCGTGTTTTCCTTGCGTAATTACGTCAATCATTACAGGAGAATGTCCGATATTATTAACTTTATAGGTTAGATCATTTTCCATTCCAATGGCGGCAACCGGGAATCCTCCCTTCAGCCAACGCTTGCGAAGGCGCGCATTGACCAGCGGCGCTTCAAAACGTGGATTAGCGCCGATAATCAAACAAGCGTCGGCATGCTCGATTCCGGCGATGGTAGTGTTGAACAGATAAGAGGCGCGGCCCTCCGCCTCCAGTTTCGCGCCGTCCTGCCGACAATCAACATTATTGCTGCCAAGATTCCGCATGAGTTCCTTGAGAACCAGCATGGATTCGATATCAGCCATATCGCCGGCGATGGCGGCGATCTGCTCTCCCTTAACACCGGTCAGGCGCTTGGCGATGGCGCTATAAGCCTGCTCCCACGTCGCGGGTTGCAATTTGCCGTTTATTTTTACATAAGGCCGGTCGAGACGCTGCGCTTTCAGCCCGTCATAGGCGAAGCGCGTTTTGTCAGAAATCCATTCTTCGTTAATTTCCTCGTTGAGGCGCGGCAGGACGCGCATGACCTCGCGGCCACGGCTATCCACGCGGATATTGCTGCCCACCGCGTCCAGCACGTCGATAGTCTCGGTTTTTTCCAGCTCCCAGCTTCGCGCCTTGAAGGCGTAAGGCTTGGAAGTCAGCGCGCCCACGGGGCAGAGGTCAATCACGTTGCCGGAAAGTTCCGAAGTCACAGCGTGATCGAGATAGGCGGTGACTTCCATGTGCTCGCCGCGCCCGATCACGCCTAGTTCCGGCATGCCCGCGATTTCCTCGGTAAAGCGGATGCAGCGCGTGCAATGGATGCAGCGCGTCATGTGCGTCTTTATGAGCGGACCCATGGGTTTATCTTGCACCGCGCGCTTGTTCTCGTGGAAGCGGTTTCCGCCGCGGCCATAGGTCATGGCCTGGTCTTGTAGATCGCATTCGCCGCCCTGGTCGCAGATGGGGCAGTCGAGCGGGTGATTGATGAGCAGGAATTCCATTACGCCCTCGCGGGCTTTTTTGACCATCGGCGAATCGGTGAGCACCACCATGCCCTCGGCCACCGGGAAAGCGCAGGAAGCGGCGGGCTTGGGCGGCCCGCCCTTGACCTCGACCAGGCACATGCGGCAATTGCCCGCGATTTTCAGCCGGTCGTGATAGCAGAAGCGCGGTATCTCCACCCCCGCCAACTCGCACGCCTGCAGGACGGTAATCCCCGCCGGGACTTCGATCGGTTTATGGTTGATGGTCAGTTTGGGCATTTTACACTGCCCCTCCAACACACTCGGCGTCATCCCCCGAGTTTTGCGTAGCAAAACTATAGGGGGATCCACCCCCTCCCCCGTTTACGGTGGAGGGCCGCGAAAACAAAGCCCCCCTCCCAGCCTCCCCCCGTAAACGGGGGGAGGAAAAGATGGCTGGCCCTATAGTTTTTCCTGACGGAAAAACTCGGGCCATGACGCCAGAATAATTTTTGTTATAGACCATCACGCCACCCTCCGCTGCCGTTCCTCAATCCTTCTCTCGATCTCCCCCCGGAAATGGCGGATTAATCCCTGAATCGGCCAGGCGGCGGCGTCGCCCAGCGCGCAGATGGTATGGCCTTCGATCTGGGTCGTCACCTGCAATAATTCGTCGATTTCATGTTTCTCCGCCTCGCCCTTGACCAGCCGCTTCATCACGCGCCACATCCAGCCGGCACCCTCGCGGCAGGGCGTGCACTGGCCGCAGGATTCGTGCATGTAGAAATGGCTGAGCCGCTCGATAGCCTGGATGACGTCGGTGGATTTATCCATCACGATCACCGCCGCCGTTCCGAGGCCGGATTTTACCTCCTTCAGCGAATCAAAATCCATTGTAATACTGTCGCAGATGGTCTTGGGCAGCAGCGGCACCGAGGAGCCGCCCGGAATCACCGCCAGCAAATTATCCCAGCCGCCACGCACGCCCCCCGCGTGTTTTTCAATCAATTCACGCAGAGGGATACCCATTTCCTCCTCGACGTTGCAGGGCTGGTTGACGTGCCCGGAGATAGAAAAAATCTTGGTGCCAGTGTTATTTGGCTTTCCCAGGTCGGCGAACCACTTGGCCCCTCGCCGCAGAATCGTGGGCGCTACAGCGATGGTTTCCACGTTATTGACCGTGGTCGGGCAACCGTAAAGCCCCGCGCCCGCTGGAAACGGCGGCTTAAGGCGCGGCTGGCCCTTCTTGCCCTCCAGGCTTTCCAGCATGGCGGTTTCCTCGCCGCAGATGTAAGCGCCCGCGCCGCGATGCAGATAAATGTCGAAATCATATCCCGACCCGCAGGCGTTTTTGCCGATCAATCCGGCTTCATAGGCTTCGTCGATAGCCTTCTGCACGCGGGAATTCTCGTGATAATACTCGCCGCGGATATAGATATAAGCCGCCACGGCGTTTATGGCGAAGCCCGCGATCAGCGTGCCTTCGATCAGTTTATGCGGCTCGTTGCGGAGAATCTCGCGGTCCTTGCACGTCCCAGGCTCGCTCTCATCCGCGTTCACCACGAGGTAGGAGGGCTTGCCGTTCGGCGGCTGCTTGGGCATGAACGACCATTTGAGTCCCGTGGGAAACCCCGCCCCTCCCCTGCCCCTCAAGCACGAATCCTTCATCTGCTGAATGATTAAGTCCCTGCCTTGCTTGAGAATGGCGCCGGTGTTATCCCAGTCGCCGCGGCGCTTCGCCGAGGCCAAATCCGCCCCTTGCAAGCCATAGAGATTGGTGAATATGCGGTCTTTATCCTTTAACATCACATACCTCCGCACCATACATAACCGCCACCTCTCCCCTCGAGGGAAGGGTGGAGTAAACGACACGCCGCACCCGATAGAGCCGCCATCATTTCTTTCTCTTTTTCGGTTTTACCACTTTTCTAACCTTTTGCTTTTCGAATCTCTTTACCGCTTTCTTCTCCACCTTCGGTTCGGGCAGCTCCTTGAGACTGGTCAACCCTTCCAGCGGCGCGGAGCTATAACGCCCGGCTTGAGATCCGACCTTCACCGGGCGCTCGGCCCGCAGATCGTCGATCAGCCGCTCCATGCGCTTAGGAGTCAGATCCTCATAATATTCGTCGTTGATCTGCACCATCGGCGCGTTGGCGCAAGCGCCCAGACACTCCACCTCGGTGAGCGTGAACAGTCCGTCCTCGCTGGTCTGCTTGAGATCGATCCCCAGCTTCCGACGGCAGGCGTCCGTGATGCCGTCCGAGCCACGCAGCCAGCAGGGCGTGGTCCGGCATACTTGAATAAAATGCTTTCCTACCGGCTTGAGGTTGAACATGCTGTAAAACGTGGCAACTTCATAGGCGCGGATGTAGGGCATGCCCAATACCGTAGCGACGTGCTCGATCGCCGGAACCGAGAGCCATCCGCCGTTCTGCCGCTGAGCAATATCGAGCAGGGGAATCACGGCGCTGGCCTGCCTGCCTGCGGGATAGCGCGCGATAATCTCCTGCGCGCGTTTTTTGTTCGCGGAGGTGAAAGAAAAGGATTCCGGTTTTTTCAATGCTTGCGATGGCATCTGGAAGAACAGAGTTAGAGAGTTAAAGAGTTAGAGAAATCAATCATTATTCTTGCTTTTCAGTTTGTAGAGCATTTCAATAATGCCGTCATATTCCAGTGTAAGTTTTCTGTGCGTGGCGGCATCAATATAGCCAAGATCCAGACAATAATCGAGCCACACTCCCACTTCACGAGCCGAGCCAACGGCAACCGTAAGAAATCTCCGAAATTCCGGTTTTGAGTCA
>CAZXYG010000010.1:0-17396 GCA_964644885.1 uncultured Rickettsiales bacterium | reverse complement strand
GTTTTGCAAAGCCTTCCGCGATATTGGCACAAATGGACTTGCTCGCCCGGCGCAACTGCGACGTTAAGCCATATAATTCATCCTTCGGAAATTTCAGGCTCAGACGATGCATCAACAGCGAAACCGCATAGGCGCGCTGATACACTACAAGCTCCTTGTGACTCTTGAGATATTGTACAACTTCTCCCATCTCCCTAACTCTCTATCTCCCTAACTCTGCTCATCTATCCACTTCCCCGAACACGATATCCTGCGAACCCAATACCGCAACGACGTCAGCGAGCATATGGCCGCGCGACATGAAATCAAGCCCCTGCAGATGCGCGAAGCCCGGCGCGCGCAGACGGCAGCGGTAGGGCTTGTTGGAGCCATCCGCCACCAGATAAACGCCGAACTCACCCTTGGGCGCTTCCACGGCGGCATAAACCTCCCCCGCCTTGACGTGAAAGCCCTCGGTATAGAGCTTGAAATGATGGATCAGCGCCTCCATTGAGGTTTTCATCTCGGCGCGCGGCGGCGTTACGATTTTCCTGTCCAGCGTGGTCACCGGCCCGCCGGGCATCTGCTCGACGCATTGGTGAATCAGCCGTATGGACTGCCGCATTTCGGCCACGCGCAGCAGATAACGGTCATAACAATCGCCGTTCTTGCCGATGGGGATATCAAATTCCAGCTTGTCGTATACCGCGTAGGGCTGGGACTTGCGGAGGTCCCAGGGGATGCCGCAGGCGCGCAGCATCGGCCCGGAGAAACCCCAATCCTGGGCCTCGGCGGCGGTAACGACGCCGATATCAACCAACCGTTGCTTGAAAATGCGGTTTTCGGTAAGAAGCTCCTCGCTGTCGTCGAGAATCTGCGGAAAACCGGCGGCAAAGCGGATGATATCCTCCAGCAATCCCGCGGGCAGATCCTGCCCCACCCCTCCGGGGCGGATGTAGGCCGCATGCATGCGCGAGCCGGAAACCCGCTCGTAGAATTCCATGATCTTCTCGCGCTCCTCAAACAGCCACAACAGCGGCGTGGTGGCGCCCACGTCCAACGCCAGCGTGGTAACGTTCATGATATGGTTGAGGATGCGCGTCAACTCGTCGAACAGCACACGGATATAAAGCGCGCGCGGCGGCACCTCGCAGCCGAGCAATTTCTCCACGGCCAGCGAGTAGGCATGCTCCTGGCACATCGGCGAAACATAATCCAGCCGGTCGAAATACGGCAGCGCCTGGAGATAGGTCTTATGCTCGATGAGCTTCTCCGTGCCCCGGTGCAGCAGGCCGATATGCGGGTCGGCGCGCTCAATCACCTCGCCGTCCATCTCCAGGATCAGGCGCAGCACGCCATGCGCTGCCGGATGCTGCGGCCCGAAATTGAGGGTCATGTTTTTAAGGGAGATTTCTGTCATAGGCAGTGGCTAGAGTCTGGTGGCTAGTGAACATTAATTTTCTCCATTAGCGCAGCGTATAGCGCGTTGAGCATACGTCCTATTTCTCCCATTGCCGCCATTAAATGACTGCAGGTTTCCTGATCCATATAGTTAAGACGCCTGGCTATGGTAAGTTGCGTTTCTGTTTCCGCAACGGAACCAAGCGCTATGGAGACAAAACGGGCATATTCCTTAGTGGATTTCCTGGAACTTCCTTCCGCGATATTGGAAGGAATGGAAACCGCCGCCCGGCATAATTGGTCGGTCAGCCGATACTGTTCTTTCTTCGGAAACACTTCCACCGCTTTATAAATCCTCTCTACAAAATCCATCGCCTTCTGCCAGACTTTCAATTGCTCGTAGCTTCTGATACCCATTTTTCCTAGCCACCAAACTCTAGTCACTGGCCACTTTTTGCCGCCTTCTCATCCCCCGGAAGTACGTACTTCGTTCCTTCCCAGGGGCTTTCAAAATCGAATGAACGGAACTCCTGCTGCAACTGCACTGGTTCATAAACCACCCGCTTCTTTTCGGTGTCATAGCGCAACTCAACATAGCCGGTAAGCGGAAAATCCTTACGCTGAGGGTGCCCCTCGAAGCCGTAATCTGTGAGAATGCGGCGCAGGTCGGGATTACCCTCAAACTTTACCCCGTACATGTCCCATACCTCGCGCTCGTACCAACCCGCCGAACTGAATAAATCGGTAACGGTAGGCACCGGCGTTTCTTCGTCGGTTGCAACCTTCACCCGCATGCGGCGGTTATGCTTAAAGCTAAGCAGATTATAGACGATCTCAAAACGCTCCTCGCGCTCCGGGTAATCCGAGCCGCAAATGTCGATCAGCATCTTGAACATGCAACCGAGATCGTCGCGCAGCACCAATAAGAGCCGCTGCAGATATTGGCGCTCGACATGCGCAACCGCCACGCCGTCTTTCGACACCTCAAAAGAAAAAGCAAGCTTCTTCGGAAGCTTCTTCGGAAGCTTCTTTTGCAGATAGTCGATGAAAGCGCCAGTATTTTTCATATGCGCTTAATCACCGTTCCTGTGCGGCGGATTTTTTTCTGGAGTTGCAGCACGCCATAAAGAAGCGCTTCGGCAGTGGGCGGACAGCCGGGGACATACACATCCACCGGCACAATGCGGTCGCAGCCGCGCACCACGGAATAGGAATAATGGTAATAGCCGCCGCCGTTGGCGCAGCTTCCCATCGAGATCACCCAGCGCGGCTCGGGCATCTGATCATAGACCTTACGCAGCGCCGGGGCCATTTTATTGCACAGCGTTCCAGCCACGATCATTACATCCGACTGGCGCGGGCTGGGGCGGAACAGCATGCCGAAACGATCCATGTCGTAGCGGCTGGCCGCCGCCTGCATCATTTCCACGGCGCAACAGGCAAGCCCGAAAGTCATGGGCCATAGCGAACCGCTGCGCGCCCAGTTCACCAGCTTATCGAGGCTGGCGACGATAAATCCACGGTTGTTCAATTCGTCCGTGACGAGATTAAGCAGTACGTCCTGATCCTTCCCTTGCGGAAGGACAATTTGCTCCGGACTCCGTGACGTCATTTTTTCTTCCCGTTTGCCGGTTTTTTTGCGCTCTTCATACGCACGCCGCCGACTCCCAACGTTGTGAGATACGCGAGCGGGCTCAAGCCCAATAACGCGCCGCCCCAGATTGCAAGCAAAGGCGAAATACATGCCAGGATCAACGGCAATGGTTTAGAGTAAAGCTGCTTGTAATGCGCCAGAAGCAACGCCAGAGCCACACATACGGTAACGGTCACGCGATGCCCTATTTTAGCGCCGGACTGCGACAATTCTTGGGGCGTTTCACCTCCACCCAGAACAATGGCGACGAGCGCCGAAATAACCAAGATCACCACAAAGTAAAATACGTAAAAACCAATCGCCTGCACCGGCGTATGCGGTTTGCCGAAACTGATAATATCTTTGAACATGTGTAACCTCCTAAAAAATCATTCCCATTCCAACGCGCCTTTTTTCCATTCGTACACAAACCCTACCGTCAACACGCCAAGAAACGCCATCATGGACCAAAAACCCGCTTTTCCTATCTCGCCCAATGCCACCGCCCAGGGAAATAAAAATGCAATTTCAAGATCAAAAATAATAAACAATATGGAAACCAGATAAAAACGAACGTCGAAAGGGCTGCGCGATTCGCCGAACGGATCGAACCCGCATTCATAAGTGGAGAGTTTCTCGGCATCGGGCCGCCTGAGCGCCACGATATAAGGAATACCGATCACCACCAGCGCAAGGAACAATGCCACGCCTAGAAAAATAACAATTGGAAGATAGCTTTGTAGCAGATCGTCCATCAACACCCTATCCTGAACCGGGCCGCATAGTAACATCACGGCCACGCCGTGTATAGGCATTTTTACGTTGGACAGAAGAGGCAATTTCCGCTATTTTTCTTAGCCTTGCATGGAAGATAAACAATGAAAAAAAAGGTGAACAAGCGCGCATGGAAGCGGGCCACAAAGCTGGTTCGCGGCGGCACCCTACGCTCCGATTTCGGCGAAACCAGCGAGGCGCTTTTCCTCACTTCCGGCTTCTGCTATGAATCGGCGGAAGTAGCCGAAAGCCGGTTTAACGGCGAAGCGCCAGGCTTTGTTTATTCGCGCTATTGCAATCCCACGCTCGCCATGCTGGAGGAACGCTTGGCGTTACTGGAAAACGCCGAGAAATGCTGCGTGGTGGCAAGCGGCATGGCAGCGGTGTTCGCTTCCATCATGTGCGATATTAAGCCGGGAAGCCACCTCATCGCCAACCGGGTGCTATTCGGTTCGTGCTACTATATCGTCACCCAAGTGCTGCCACGTTTCAACATCGCATACACGCTGGTGGACGGCCCCGATACAAAAGGCTGGGAAAAAGCGTTCCGGGATAACACCACGCATGTGTTCATCGAGTCTCCAGGTAATCCCACCTTGGAATTGGTGGATATCGAAGCGGTGGCAACGCTATGTAAAAAACGCCGCGCCACTTTGATCGTGGATAATATTTTCGCCACGCCTGTTCTGCAGCATCCATTGGAGCTGGGAGCCGACATCGTGGTGTATTCCACCACCAAGCATATCGACGGTCAGGGACGCACGCTGGGCGGCGCGGTTCTGGGAAAAGAAAAATTCATTACGGAAACGCTGCTGCCATTTCATCGCCACACCGGCCCCGCATTAAGCCCCTTCAATGCATGGGTGGCGCTCAAGGGATTGGAAACGCTCGATCTTCGCATGAAGCAGCACTGTAGAAACTCTCAACAACTTGCTGAATTTTTGTATAATAATAAGAAAGTTGAGAGAGTTATTTATCCCGGCCTACCCTCACACCCGCAATACAAACTGGCAAGAAAACAGATGGACGCAGGCGGCAACATGATCGCTTTCGAAGTCAAAGGCGGCAAGAAAGCTGCGTTCACTCTATTGAACAACTTGGAAATCATAGATATTTCCAATAACCTAGGCGATACAAAAAGCCTGATCACGCACCCGGCCACCACCACCCATTCCAATATCGAAGCGGGTGAGCGGAAAAAGCTTGGCATTACGGATGGGCTTCTTCGCCTCTCGGTAGGACTTGAGGATACGGATGACCTCATCCGTGACCTGGAGAGAGCGCTTTTTACCGCGTAGGTATACGCATGGGAAGCGTGAATGCTTCCTGTCCGCCTTTCGCGTTGCTGCGGATTTCCTGATGCACGCTCTGGATAAGGCATAGCGCCCCCACGCGATCCTCGCAGTAATAAAGCGTGCCTTGCAGCACGTATTCCTGATTCGCGGCCAGTTCCGGAAGCGCAACACGCAATGCGGCCAGCGCCTTTGTTTCATAGCTTGCAAGATGCTTTCCCGCCGCCGTAAATAATGAAAGCCTGCTAGGGGCTTCAGCATTGATCTTCCAGCCATCAGGCAAGCCAACTGCACCCATTACCGGCCAACCTGCCTTTACATCCAGCGGCTCCGATGGCAGCAGGTTCGGAAAATCCCCGGCAGGAGATAATACAGGCGCAACGCCTGGATACATCACTTCCAGCGTGGTTATTGCATCGTTCCACAACACACGGATGGCATGATTGTTAGTATCAAGCACATAAAGCGCGCCGTTTACACGCAGGATATCGTTCGGCTCATTCAAAGGACCGCGTTTGCCATCGCCGCTTATGGTGCTTAATACGCCGGTTTTTGGATCATAATGCCGAATGGCGTGATTGTAGGAATCAGCGACATAGACACCTGTTGCATCCGCATAGACCCCCAGCGGATGCTGCATCAGCCCTTTACCCTGAGGGCCGTCGGCCAAACCGAAATCAAACAACCCGGTGCCGATTAACGTCGATATCTCTCCGTTTTCCAGCACGCGCAGCGAACTGGTTTCCGAATCTACGAAATAAAGCTTTTCATCATAAACCGCCAATCCGCTCGGCTGCGACAGGGAGTTGTAAGGATAACGCCCATCGTCGATGGATTCCCTACCATTGCCGGCCAGCACGGAAACCGTTCCATTTTTTATATCGTACGTCCAGAGCTGGTGCGTTCCGGCCATGGCGATAGCGATAAATGCATCCGAAGGATAAAATGCCAAATCCCACGGCGATGCCAGCTTCGTTTTCAGAGCGTCTTTATCGGAAACACGCCGGTCGTATGCCTGTTCGCCTGTGCCGGCGATGGTCGACACCCGCTTCTCCCGAAAATCTATTTTCCGCAGCGCGTGATTGCCCGTATCCGCCACATACAGCATGCCATCCCGGTATAAAAGCCCTTGAGGATTATAGAAAGCCGCACGCTTGAAGTCTCCGTCCAGAAACCCCGCTTTATCTCCACCAATGCTTAAGAAAATATCACCGGAAGAGCGAACGCCGAGAACGCGGTTATTCCCCGAATCGGAAACAAAGAAAGCGGGTGCGCCTTCAATATCTTTCTCATAGATGAACTTCCCCGGAAACTGCAATGCCGATGGCGATGCCTTTATCGCCTCCGGCGCGAAAGGCAACGGATCCATGCTTAATTCTTTTTCATATTCCTCAATAAGACCGGCAATATCCCTTTCCAAATCCTCACGATGGCCCTCGCCTGAATACACCTCTTCGATTCCGCCCTTGGGATTGATGAGCAGCAATGTCGGCCACGCCTGCACACCGAAGCTTTTCCAAATGCGAAAGCCGGCGTCGTTCACCACCGGATGCTCAATGCCGTAGCGTAGCACGGCGTTACGGATATTTTCCTGGTCGCGTTCATTGGCGAACTTGGCGGAATGCACGCCGATGACCGTCAGCTTGCCGCCGAACTTTTTTTCAAGATAATGGAGATCCGGAATCACGTGCATGCAGTTGATGCAGCAGAACGTCCAGAAATCGATCAATAGAATGCGCCCACGCAAATCCTCGGCAGTCAGGGGCCGGGAAACGTTCAGCCATTCCGTTTCCTGCACGATGGCTTTATGGATGTTCGTTACCGGCCCCTTCGCCGCTTGCGCGCTACCGGCCCACATGCACAACACCGTTACACATAACGCACGGACAACACAGAGTCTCATACCTTTTTATTTTTCTTAAGATACTTCTCAAAGGGTTGCTTGATGCGTTCCCACACCGTCGTGCTCTGCTCCACGATGACCACCGTTCCGGCCAAATAGTCATGCCAGCCACGGCGTTTTTTATTGCATTGAATCCAGATGAAGCCTATCCCCAACGGGACGCCGGACGCAAAATAACCTAGATAGCGAATGATGCATTGCACAGTGGAAGGCCGATTGCCGGTTTTACCGTCCACAATTTTAAGCCCGAACAACATCTTTCCCGGCGTGGCGGCGCGGTATATCCAAAACAACACTACGATAACGCCGAAAACCAGCGTTTCCGTGAACCGCATGGAAAGCGCATTGGCCAAGCCGCCGTCGTTGAACAAATAATCAGCAAGAAGCGCGTTGGCTTCACGCTCGCTGATTTGGCCGCTGCGCTGCTTATAGAGAATGTCCTGCAGCGCGGGAGGAAAACTGCCCTGGGGAAAGAAAGGCGCGATCATAAAAAAAGTCAGCAGCATATCCACCAGCGAGGCAAAAAGACGAAGGCTGAATCCCGCGTATTTCGGCCCTTCAGGCGCGCTTTCTCTTTTCTTTTTGGCCATGCTCCATTCCCACAATAGGCAACAGATCGGGAACCCGCCGCCATATATCCGCACCATATCCCAGCCAAGGCAGCGTGAAAACCGATTTTTGCAGGTGATGGAGCAAGGCTTGTTCCGTCTCTTTCAGCGGCACCGGACTGCCTTGCGTTTCGTTCAACACCACGGCTTGAATCGCTATGCCCTCCGTTTCCAAAGCGCGACAGGCGGTGAGCGCATGACTGATTGCGCCGAGATAACTGCCCACCACCACGATCGCCGGCATGCCAAGCGTTTTCATTACATCAAGCATGGTGTGTTTTTCCGTGAGCGGAGCCATTGCCCCCCCCGCCCCTTCGATCAAAAGAAAATCATGCTGCATATATTTCCGGCAATGCGTAACAACCGCAGCGAAATCTATCTTTCTATTTTCCATCCTGGCCGCCATATCCGGCGAGAGAGGCGCGATGAAGCGGTAGGGAGAAACGGTTTGGATAGTTTCCTCCGTGGCAGGAAGATTGAGGCTTTCAAGAAGGAGAAGGGTATCATTCGTATCCGGTTTTATCGCACATGAGAAAGTGTAGCCCGTAATCACCGGCTTGAGCGCGAAAACGTATTCGCCCTTCTTCCGCAATTGATGGCATAGCGCCGCCGTGACAAGCGTTTTTCCCAACCCCGTGCCGGAGGCGGTGATAAAAAATCCGGCCATGCGTTACTTCCTCGCCAGCATGTATATCACTTCCCACGTCCCCGGAAGGCCGGATTCCGAACCGTAGTGCTTTCGGTAGGTTGCATCCAAGCGCGTAAAAAAATGCTTTCCTGGAAATTGCGCCGTATGCCCGGCGTATTTTCCCCTTGCTCCTACTTTCTTGATCGAGCGAAGCAATGCCTGAATAGAGGGATAACGGCGGGTGAGAGAAACAATGCTGAATTCTAAATCGCGGAATCCCGCATCGCTCAAAAGCTTTTCAAGCCGCATAGGCTGCATAAATGCGTTGATTCCGCCAAAAAGTCCTCGCAATTCGCTCAGGCTGCCCGGACCGAACGTAGCCATGGCGCAGGTTCCCCCCGCCTTTAACGCTCTATACGTTTCGGCAAAAACCTTTTCCGGATGGTTTATCCACTGCAAAGCCAAAGAAGAAAGCACTCCAGCCGCACCGCCCGAACGCAGAGGAAGCGATTCCATATCGGCATTGATCACCCTCCCCCAACGTGAGGAGGCGCAGCACATATTGAAAGCGATATCGAGTTGCACAATGTTGCGTTCAAGGCATTGCGCCACATAACCCGTGCCGGAACCAAGATCAAGCAGTGTGCCTTGAGGCAATCCGTATTCCTTTGCCTTGCGGCATAAGGCTTCCGCCACTTCGCGCTGCAAGGCGGCATGGCGATCATAGTGCAATGCCGCGCGGTTGAAATCCTCCTGCACACGGGCAATATCAAAGCTTTGCCGCACGCTCCGCCTCCATTTGTATGAGCTTCCGGCATCCTTGCGGGTTATGGACATGCGGCGCATGGCCGCAGCGATCAAGCTCAATCAACCCTACATTGGAAATCGCTTCTTTATACAGCCAGGATTGCTGGCGGGGAATCACCGCGTCTTTTTTGCCGTGAATCAAAAAGGTGCGTGGAAACCGCGTAAAATCCAACACGGAGCAATCAAAGCGCTCCAGAACCTTCAACCATTCTTTCAGCGTCGAGGCATAATCGAGCGCTTGCGGAAAGGCCGAAATTCTGGCTACGCCATCATCTCCAGCCATGAGCAACGCCGAAAAATCCCTCAGCATTTCCTTGGGCGAAGAAGCGAATCTTCTCGCCGCTTTCCTATATTCCGCATCGGCTTCAAAATGAAAAGGAGCTGCCAGCAATACCAGCAGTTTCGGCATGATAATTTTTTCCGCCACCGCTCGCGCCGCGATTTGCGCGCCAAGACTCCAACCCAACAAAATGTCGCAATCCCGTTTTTCTTTTTTCAACAGAGCAAAAAAGGCTCTTTCATCCTGCGGCATATAATCCAGTGCCGCATGCGCCATGCCTTCGGGAACAATCGCATCCAGCGCGCACGGATCCTGCGCCCACCCGCTGAGTGTCAGCACGCGCATCGAACATCCTTCACTATCTGAGCCAATTTTTCGATATCCTTATCCCGATGCAGCGCCGAGAAACTGAAGCGCAGGCGCGCCGTGTTCTTGGGAACCGTGGGCGGGCGTATGGCCGGAACGTAAAAACCCGCTTCTTCCAGAAGCGCCGAGGCCCGCAACACTTTCTCCGTTTCGCCAAACACAACCGGCACAATCGCGCTTTGCGCCTGCGGCAGATTCAAGAGCGATGTGAATAGCAGAGCCTTTTTCAGCGCCGAGAGAACCTCGCCATCGCCATCAAGAATCATTCTTACCGCCTCGCATGAGCCCGCCACCATGGCAGGCGGAAGAGCAGTAGAATATATCAACGTACGCGCAGCATTTTTTAGATATTCGATAGTCTCTTTATCGGCGCACACATAACCGCCGTAACATCCCACGCCTTTGGAAAGCGTGCCCATCTGAATATCGGCGACACGCGGCGTCTCCACCACGCCGAATCCGTGCGCGTCATCAGTCATCAGCCACGCGCCGTAACGATCGGCGAGCGCACGCATGTCCTGCAGGGGGGCTAAATCGCCATCCATGCTAAATACGGTTTCAGTTATAATAATAGTTTTATTATTAATGTTATTATTCAGTATATTATTTAATGAGTTTAAATCATTATGCGAATATCGGCATAGCGTAGCGCCGGAAAGGCGGATACCGTCGATCAAGCTGGAGTGGATCAGCCGGTCGGCGATAACCACATCTCCTTTTTTCACCAACGCCGGGATAACGCCGAGGCTCGCCAGATAACCACTGCCGAAAACCAGCGCCGCTTGCGTATTCTTGGCTCTGCATAGTAATGCTTCCAATTCCGCATAATACGGATGGTTTCCCGCAATCAGCCGTGACGCTCCCGCTCCTGCCCCATAACGCTCCAGCGCTTTTGCTGCAGCTTTCTTCACGTTCGGATGGCGAGACAGACCAAGATAATCATTGGTGCCGAAGGAGACAAGCGTTCGCCCATTGCGACGAACGTCAATTCCCTTCTCCGGTTCGCTTATGACAAAATTTCGGCGCAAGCTTTCTTGCTCCAGTTTTTCAAGCCGCTGGCGCGTCATTGCTGCTAATGCTGGCATTCCATTCCAATCCTTGCTATACGCCATGCTATGTTAAAATCTCTGCAACCCACTGACTTGCGGCACGACTGGACGACAGCGGAAATTCTCTCCCTCTTCGCGCTGCCGTTCAATGATTTGCTGTACCGGGCACATTCTATACACCGGAAAAACTTCCCTGCCAACGAAGTACAGATCAGCACCCTGCTCAGCATCAAAACAGGCGGATGCCAGGAGGATTGTAAATACTGCCCGCAGAGCGCGCGATATCATACCGGCGTACAAGCGGAAAAATTGATGGATACCGCCGCTATCCTCGAAAAAGCGCGTCAGGCAAAAGAGAGCGGCGCTTCGCGTTTCTGCATGGGCGCGGCATGGCGAAGTCCCAAGGATAAGGACATTCCGAAGCTTGCCGAAATCGTACGGGGCGTAAAAGCGCTGGGGCTGGAAACCTGCATGACGCTGGGAATGCTTTCGCGGGAGCACGCATGTTCCCTGCACGAAGCGGGGCTGGATTATTATAATCATAACATCGATACCTCGGAATCCTATTATAAGGAGATCATTACCACACGAACGTTCGCGGATCGCATCGAAACGCTGCAACATGTGCGCGAAGCGGGCATGAACGTGTGTTGCGGCGGCATTATCGGCATGGGCGAATCGCTTGAGGATCGCGCCGACATGCTGCGCGCGTTGGCAAACCTGCCTCATCACCCGGAAAGCGTTCCCGTCAACAGGCTCATTGCGACGAAAGGAACGCCGCTGGAGAATAACACGGCCTCGGATAGCCTTGATTTTATTCGCACCATCGCGGTGGCGCGTCTTGTAATGCCGGCCTCCGTGGTGCGCCTTTCCGCAGGCCGAGAGAATATGAGCGATGAAATGCAAGCCTTGTGCTTTTTTGCCGGAGCCAACTCTATCTTTTATGGAGAAAAGCTACTGACCGCCGGAAACCCCTCCGAAGACCACGATCGCCGGCTTTTGCAACGCCTCGGCCTGAAACCCATGCAAACCTCGGAAAAAGCCAAGAATTCCCGACAATCCGTAGCATAATCAGAAGATCGCGGCACGAAAAAGCTTAATCAATTTCATCAAGGCGGACATGCAAGACGCGCGCGATAACGCGCATCACTTCCGCTGAAGGATGCAGCTTGCCGTGCTCAACAGCGTTGATATATGCCGCACTGACGCCGACTTTCAGGCCCAATTGCTCGCACGTATAGCGGCGGTATTCGCGAAACACCTTGATAGGATGCTCGTTATGCAGAATGCGGTTGATCACCTGCAGCGGGTAATCTTCCGATGCGTCTTTCGTTCGGGCGACATCTTCATAAAAGAAACGCTCGTCGAATGATGCTAATACGCCTTCTCTCATCTTTCCCCCTCCCTCTATGTACCCGTTTAGCCAGGACTAAAATCCGTCCCCGCTTTCATGTGCTAAGGGCTTTTCGCAAGGCCTTTAGTACATCCAGAGAGTGATGCCATCCTAGAAGCGGAAACTCGGCAATTCAAATTGCAAACTGTTTTAATTTGGCAAGATACAATTGCAAAAATCATAAATACACTTATTAGTTGTATTTAGAATAAAATATTCTATCTATAGGACATATGAAGCCGCCTGCAATCGCGCCTAAATCCGATACTTCTATTGCCTTAAAAGCGCTGGAAACATTGTGTGAAACACTGAAGTTCTGTCTGCTTCTGGCAGGAGGGATCGCCGTTCTTGCAATGGCTTCTCCACCATCGGTGTGGAGAATTTTTGAAATACTGACAACCTGCGCATAGAATCCCGCAGATAGCGGCGATGGCAGGTTATTCTCTTTTCGGCTGCCAGACTTTAACCATCTGCCCGGCCTGAGCGACCTGCTCCGCAGTCATGTATTTCTCAACGATGGCGCGATTCTTTATTGCCTCCTCAAAACCTTGCTCGGCAGCAAGCGAGTACCACATCTGCGCCTTGACCTGATCCGCCGATGCGCCTGTGCCGGTAGCGTAACGGTTGCCTATATTATATTGCGCCGACGGCTCCCCCTGCTCCGCGGCACGCTGATACCAGTAGAACGCTTCGTGCTCGTCCTTGTTCACGCCCGCGCCCTTGGCATACATATTGCCTAGATTGAACTGAGCCAGCATGTGGCCCTTATTCGCCGCGCTCAAAAACCACTTGAATGACTTGGTGTAATCCGCCGCGACGCCTTTGCCTTGGTCGTACAATACGCCCATGTTATACTGCGCTTCAATATTGCCGCCTGCCGCCGCCTTTCGGTACCAATACGCCGCCTGCTCCATGTCCTTGCCGGTATTAAGGAAACTCCAAAAATAGATATCGCCCATCGTTTTTTGGGCTTCACTGCTATCATGCTCCGCCGCTTCCTTGCACGTCGCAAGCGTTTCGCCATGCTGTGAAAGGTAAAGCCGTGCGCACCGTGCGCCTTCCTGTTCCGGCGTCTCATCGGCACCGGCTGCAAAGGAGGCGCAAAGCAGCAGCAGGCTGAAGGAATAAAGAAAAACGCGCATAACTGTGGCGAGGATAAGTCACCCGCACAGGCAAGACCAGAAAAATATATGCCGCATTCTTATTATCCTTGCCAATGTTGGGGGTTGCCATTAGAAGAAGCGTAATTTTAGATACGCACGGGAACGCATGACGAGCAAAACCACTGTCGAGCATCCGCAAGATGAAAGCCGCAGGGATTTTTGCGTGCTGGCGGCAGGCGCCACAGCGGGAATAGGCGCGGCCTGCACCGCGTGGCCACTTGTCGATTCGTTGAATCCAGCGAAGGACGTTTTAGCGCTGGCCACCACCGAAGTCGATATTTCAGCGATTCAGCCGGGCCAGGCCGCCACGGTGATGTGGCGCGGCAAGCCGGTGTTTATTCGCCATCGCACCGAGCAGGAAATCGCGGAAGCCAAGACGGTCAACCTCTCCGATTTACCCGACCCGCAAGCCGACATTGACCGCGTGAAGCCGGGCAAGGAGCAGTGGTTAGTGACGGTGGGCATCTGCACGCATCTAGGCTGCGTGCCGCTGGGCAAGGAAAAACCGGGATACAAAGGCGAGTTCGATGGCTGGTTCTGTCCATGTCACGGCTCCCATTACGATAGCTCAGGCCGCATCCGCAAAGGTCCTGCACCAGAAAATCTCAAGGTGCCGCCCTACGAATTCGTCAGTGACAGCGTCATCCGCATCGGCTAGGGCATGACGGAGCAACCAAAAACCGAATTCACCGGCATCAAAGGCTGGGTCGACGCGCGCCTGCCTGTCTTCACTTTCATGAAGCACCAGCAGGAATACCGCGCGCCGCGCAATCTCAGTTATATGTGGAGCTTTGGCTCTCTGGCGGGCATCGCGCTGCTGATTCAGATTGTCACCGGCATCGTGCTCGCCATGCATTACACGCCGCATGTCGACCATGCTTTCAATAGCGTCGAGCGCATCATGCGCGACGTGCCTTACGGCTGGCTTATCCGCTACATGCATGCCGTCGGCGCCTCGGTGTTCTTCGCCGTGGTTTATATCCATATTCTGCGCGGCCTCTATTACGGCTCGTATAAAAAGCCGCGCGAAATGCTGTGGTGGATCGGCATCATTATTTTCCTGTGCATGATGGCCACCGCCTTCATGGGTTACGTGCTGCCGTGGGGTCAGATGAGCTTCTGGGGCGCCACCGTCATCACCAACCTGTTTTCCGCCATTCCCGGTATCGGCGACGACATCGTCACCTGGCTGTGGGGCGGATTCTCGGTGGATAACCCCACGCTCAACCGCTTCTTCTCGCTGCATTACCTGATGCCGTTCGTGATCGTAGGCGTGGTGGTTTTGCATTTGTGGGCGCTGCATACTACCGGCTCCAACAACCCCACCGGGGTTGAGCCGAAGTCAGAGAGGGATACCATCCCGTTCCATCCTTATTACACGATCAAGGATTTCGTCGGCTTCGGCGCGATGTTTCTGCTGCTGGCATGGCTGATTTTCTTCGAGCCAAACCTGCTCGGCCACCCGGACAATTACATCCCCGCCAATCCGATGGTGACGCCGCCGCATATCGTGCCCGAATGGTATTTTCTACCGTTTTACGCCATCTTGCGCGCAGTGCCGGATAAGTTGGGCGGCGTAGTGCTGATGTTCGGCTCGCTGATCGTGCTGTTTTTTCTGCCCTGGCTCGATACATGCAAGGTCAAAAGTGGCCGCTACCGTCCCGTGTTCAAATGGTTTTTCTGGCTGTTCGCGTTCAACGGCGCATTCCTAGGCTGGTTGGGAGCCAATCCGCCTGAGGGTCATTACGTCGTCATGGCGCGTTTTGCCACGTTGTATTATTTCGCTTACTTCCTCGTTATCGTGCCGTTGCTCGGCAAATATGAAAAGACGCGGCCTCTGCCCTCCTCCATCCACGCGGCCAGCAGGCATTAGGGATCGATGATGCGGATACTGACAGCAGCGCTATTCCTTCTTACCGCCACCGCTTCACATGCCTCCAGCGAATCTACTCCGCTAAAACAAATACCGTGGCGTTTCGAGGGCGCTCTGGGCACGTTCGACCGCCAATCCATCCAGCGCGGTTTTCAGGTTTATAAGGAAGTGTGCTCCGCTTGCCATTCGCTGAATCACATCGCCTACCGTAATTTGGCGGAAATCGGCTTCAGCGAGGCGGAGATCAAGGCTATCGCCGCAGAAAAGAACGTCATGGACGGACCCAACGACGAAGGCGAGATGTTCGAGCGTCCCGGCAGGCCGTCGGATTACTTTGCGCCGCCATTCGCCAATGAAAAGGCCGCCCGCACCGCCAATAACGGCACCTATCCGCCCGATCTCTCGCTGATGACTAAAGCGCGCGTCGATGGGCCGAATTACATTTATTCGCTGCTCACCAGCTACGGGGAAGCGCCCGCCGACGTGGCAATGAACGAAGGCATGCAGTATAACCCCTATTTCCCCGGCGGACAGATCGCAATGGCGACGCCGCTCGCCGAAGGCGCGGTGCAATATTCCGATGGCACCGTGGCCTCGGTGGATCAGATGGCGCAGGACGTGGTCAATTTCCTGCAATGGGCCGCCGAGCCGGAAATGGAGCAGCGCAAGCACATGGGCATCAAGGTGATCCTTTATCTTGCCGTCTTTACCGTGTTGTTCTGGTTCGCTAAGAAGCGCATCTGGAAGCAGCTCAAGAAATAATTCACTCCCTTACAAAGAATCAAAAAAACCCGCCCGGAAACCGGGCGGGAGTTCTTGGTGGGGGGAGAATGTCTTGTATTACTCTAGAGACTGAGATCTCTGAAGGTTCGGCTGTTTCATATCCAGCATTGTCCTGACAACACCAGCAGTATCGTGAAAATTTTCTCTGTTTCGCTGCATTATACCTTCACCTTCTCTAAATTTAGCACCTTCATCCATCATTTATTTTCCCTCCCTTAATGTATATTTTTTCGCTTCTTGTAAAAAAGCTCAACCGCTTCCTCGATTTTAGTAAGCGCACTCTCTATCTTGATTTCCTGCACCTGGGACGGCTTGTGATTGGCCTGCGCCAGAACGATAAACGTTTCCGCCAGCATCTCGGTATATTTTTCAATCTTCTCTACGAATTCTTCCACCAGAGGAACGTGAGCTTCGGCGTTGGCAACTTTACCCTTTTCCACGACATCGATGATGTCCTCCGCGAAATCATAAAACTTCATGATTTCGTTATACACTTCTTCCTGTTTCTCAGGCGTCATCCACATAGCTCTCACCTGTACACCATGACCCATAGTAGGGAATCCTACCGCAAAAAGATTAATAAATAGTTAACAAAATAGCTTTTTTTTCGCTTTACCGTATTGAAGGCTATTCGATTCTTCTATCATCCGCAAGCTGGATATCGCCCTTTTCTTGCACTATGCTCACTCTTCTATGAAGGCGGAATCAATAAAACTGCGTGCCACGCTGCCCTGGATGGAGCCTCTGGACGTAGCGCGCAGCCTGCCAGAGAGCGAAAAGTCCTGGATGCTTTTGCATTCCGGCTTGCGGACGCCTTACAGCGGCCACGCTTCCTTCCTGGCCATGAAACCAGCCGAAAGCATCATCGCCGAACATTTCAGCCCGCTGGAGAAACGCCTGAGCAGTACAGCATCCGCTCTGGATAACGCCTGGTTCGGCTATCTCGGCTATGGGCTTCGCCATTGCTTGGAACACCTTCCCATTGATACACAAGGCTTTATTTCTATTCCGCCGCTATGGATGACCCGTTATAGCCTGATTCTGAAATTCGACCATACGCGGAAAAAGATCGAGGTGTGGGCCGATAATCCTCATTCCGCCTCCCTGCCATCGAAAAAGAAAAACACGAATATAGATCGCGTGGACGAAAATAAGATAGCGCGCCTCGAATCCAATATGACCAAGGCGGAATACCTAGAGAAAGTACATAGCATCAAGCAGGCCATCGTGGCAGGCGATCTCTGCCAGGCCAACCTGACCCGAAAATTTTTTGGCGTTTTTCATGAATCTCCCGCACCCTTCGCCCTCTTTTGCGATCTCTGCAAACGCAGCCCGGCGCCTTACAGCGCCTTCCTTAAACTCAATGCCGATACGTTTATCCTCTCCTCCAGTCCTGAAAGGTTTCTTACCATCAACCGCTCTGGCTGCACCGAAAGCCGCCCCATCAAAGGCTCGGCTACACGC
>CAZXYG010000009.1:31580-41689 GCA_964644885.1 uncultured Rickettsiales bacterium | reverse complement strand
GTGTATCCCTTCATCACGGTTGCGGCCGAGAAATTCGGCGCCGGGGGATCCTTCAGAACCCCCATCGTCGAATCCACCGGCACCGGCGGAGGCTTCAAGCTGTTCTGCCAGGGTGCCGGGCCTGATACCCCCGACATCGCCAACGCTTCCCGCGCCATTAAGGAGAGCGAAACTAAGCTCTGCAAGAAAAATGGTGTGGCCGACATCCTTGAAATCAAGATCGGCTATGACGGCATCGTGCTGGCCAACGCGCTGGGAAGCCCACGCCTTGACCTCGCGGAGAAACAGATTTTCCTGGCGCTCGCAAAACAAGTCCCGGTCAACGGAAAACTCACGGATAACCCCTACTCCACGTGGCAGGACATAGCGGAAAACCTGCCCAAGACAAAAATAGAAGTATACGGCCCGCCGCCCACCTCCGGCACACGGGATTCCTTCGTCGAAATCGTGATGGAGAAAGGGTGCAAGGCTTTCCCCGAATTCGAGAAAGCCTATCCGGATGAAGACCAGCGCAAAAAAGCCTGCCACATGCTGCGCGAGGACGGGCGTTTCATCGACGCCGGCGAGAACGACAACCTCATCGTCCAGAAGCTGCACGCCAATCCGAGCGCGCTCGGTATTTTCGGTTTCAGCTTCCTGGAAGAGAATCAGCAAACCGTCCAGGGTAGTCTGATCAATGGCGTCATACCGCAATTCGAAACCATCGCGGACGGTTCATACCCCGTTGCGCGGCCACTGTATGTCTATGTCAAGAAAGCGCATATCGGCACGATCCCCGGCATTGAGGATTTCATGCGTGAGTTGACAAGCGAGGCGGCCACCAGCGATGAGGGTTATCTCGCCCAGCGCGGCCTGATTTCCGCTCCCGCCGAAGAACGCGCCGCCATCCGGAAGCAACTGGGGTTTTAAGCCGCCGCGCGCTGCGCGGCGTTGGGCAGAAACGCGCTCAACGCGCGCGCGATATCTTCTTCCTGAACCGGCTTGGCGATTGTATCGTCCATGCCCGCGTCGCGGCATTGTTGCGCGGCCTCCCGCGAGACATTGGCCGTCAGGGCCACGATCGGAATACGCAGCGAAGAGCCGCTTTCCTTCCGGCGAATCGTTTTTGTCGCTTCGAACCCGTCCATTTCCGGCATCTGACAATCCATGAACACCAGATCGTAGGACGCCGTTTCCAGCATGGCAAGCGCCACCCGGCCATTATCCGCCACCGCCACGCGGCAACCGAAATGCTCCAGCATTCGCCGCGCCACGAGCTGGTTGACGGGGTTATCCTCCACCACCAGCACATGGGCGCTGAAATGTGCCTGCGTTACCGCCTTCCTATCCGCATCGCCTTGCGCTTCCCGGATCATGTACCGCGTCGCCAAACCAATACTCTTTCCCTCCCGCCGCGCCGTAAGAACGACCGCAATCATTTCGGCGAGCAACGCAGGCAACACAGGCCGCACGAGATAACCGTCAAAACCCGCCTGCTCGGCTTCTTGCGCTTCACCCCGTATACCCATGGCCGTGACAGCGATCAGGACGGCGCCTTTCGCGGCTTCCTCCCGGCGCAGCACGCGCCCCATCTCCATCACGCTTTCGCTGAGATGCGGGCAATCGATAAGCACAGCGTCAAAAAGCATGCTTCCCGGTTCCCGCAAACATTGCATTGCTTCACGGATTGTCGCCACACGCCGGACATCCATATTGTTTTTCTCGAGATATTCGGCCACGCTGCTTTCCGGATCCTCGCCGTTTTCTAAAATCAGCGCCTTGAGGTCCTTAAGCACCTGCATATCCGGTACGATGCCAGATCTGCCGCGTCCTATAACCAGCGGTACGGTAAACCAAAAAGTAGACCCCTTGCCCGGCACGCTTTCCAGGCCGATGATCCCCTGCATCATGCCCACCAGCCGCCGGCATATCGCAAGCCCAAGCCCCGTGCCGCCAAAACGCCGGGTAGTGGAAGCGTCCGCCTGCGCGAACGTATCAAAAATGGGAGCTTGCTTATCTTCCGGAATGCCGATGCCGGTATCCTTGACCGAAAACCGTATTTCCACCCTATCCTCACGCCGCGCCCCACCCTCCACGCTTAACAGCACATATCCTTCCTCCGTGAACTTGATGGCATTGCCCACCAGATTGAGCACCACTTGGCGCAGCCTGCCGGGATCGCCCATCACATGCTCCGGAATGCCTTCATCATAATGAAAAATAAGCTCAATGCCTTTCTCTTGCGCCTGGGGCGCGAGCAGATCCAGCGTTTCCTCCAGCATCAGGCGCAGATTGAAATCGGCATGTTCAATCCGCAGCTTACCTGCCTCAATCTTGGAAAGGTCGAGGATATCGTTAATAATCTCAAGCAAATGCTGGCCGGATTTGCGGATCAATTCCACATACTCCCGCTGCCGGAGCGTCAGCGTGGTATGCCGGAGCAATCCGGTCATGCCGATGACACCGTTCATGGGCGTGCGAATTTCATGACTCATATTGGCCAGGAACTCGCTTTTCGCCCGCATGGCGGCTTCCGCTTCTTCCTTGGCCTTCTGCAATTCGTGGGTGCGCCGCTTGATTTCCTGATCGAGATTCAGCCGATGGCGCTCAAGACGCCGCGCAGACCACCGCAAGCGGTACATCATTAAAAGAATAAAGACCGCCAATGCCGTAGAAAAAATATAGATTCCGGAACGATACCATCCCGCCGCTTTCTCCAGCGCCGCCTGCCGGAACGTCAATGCTTCTTGGAGCGTATGCAGATGCTCGGCGCGGCCCGATTCAAAAAACGCATCCAAAGCGCTATCCGCTTCGCCCTGGTACGCAAGCGCCGCAAGCGCACGGCGTATCAGCGCTTCAACCGCCGTTGCATCACGCGCCGGAAGCAATGGCTGGAACGCTTCCAGCATTCCGACCACCTCGCCGATATCCTCTTCCGCGCCGCCGCCGCGGGAACGGGTGACGTAGAGCGTCATCTGCCGTTGCAGGCTATCAAGCGCCGCGCGGAATGCGCCGCGTTTCATCGCCGCCTGAGATTGCCTGAGCGTCTCAACCGCAGCGGTAAAACCAGCAAGCGCTAAATCCAATCCTGCCCGTGAACTGCGGAACTGGCCAAATAATCTTTCCCGACGCTCGTTGGCCGCATTATAAGCCTGAAGCTTCCTATCGACGATCCGGCTCTGCGCTACGTATTCTCTATAATCCACGGGCGAACGGAAAAAACCGCCCATGCGGCGCATTTCCACTTCACGCAGGGCAAGCATAACGAGCGCGCCATCAATGCGCCGAAAATCATCGTCCGGTAAGTCCTCGCCAATTTCCAATCCGCCGTGTCTTTTCAGCATGATCTGGTTAAGCGCACCATCCCATTGCTGGATAGCGCCAAGAGTTTCGAGCGTGGCATGATACGGCTTCGATGGCGCGATCTCAGAACCAGAAGCGAGGAATCCTATGATCGCCGCCAGACACCCAAGCGCACCAAGCATGCGCCATTGAGACATGAGCAGGCGTGGCACAATCCGGGACAAATAAAGCACTCTCCGGGACCACCGCATGCCGCTCACCATACACGAAGGGATGGTAAATAGGTAGCGTGAAATAAACCCAGGGTTACTTTTCGAAAAAGACAAAACACAATAACTTCCTTGCATGTTTCTGGATATTATGGGATATTTCGCCTGTTCAATGGGAGTGACATAGTGCCTAAAACACTGCGCGGTGCGGTTCTGGCGTGCGAAAATGGCCGTGTTGTAGGCTGGGCGTTTGATCCGGAAAACGCCGGTGAGCCGGTGGAATTAGAAGTATGCCTTGATGACGATGTCGTCGTCCGCACCCACGCGAACATGCACGCGCTTCCGCTGGCGGAGAAAGGCATCGGCAGCGGGAATCACGCATTTTCAATTAAACTGCCCGACGAATTCGTCAATAACGAAATCAAAACAGCGCTGCGTGTGCGCAGCAAAGACGGCAGCATTATCCTGCCTTATATCCCGGACTGGGATATCTCATTAAAAAGCCCACCGTTGGTTGCATTGGAACAGCGAGCAGAATCGAATGTGGCCTACCTGCCGGTCGCAAACACTAATCGCGAACTTTTACCCGGCGCAGCAATAGAAGAATTATCCGATCCGGTCACGCGGGAAGAAGAAGCCGCCCCCGCCGAGGCTCGGAAAACAATGCCTCTCCCCCAAGAAGAAGTGCTGGAGGAAATGCCTGCCGCCGCCGCGGCTGCCGCGCCTGAAGTGAAGGTGATCGCGTTCTATTTACCGCAGTTCCACCCAACTCCTGAAAACGACGAGTGGTGGGGCAAAGGCTTTACGGAATGGACAAATGTCAGTCAGGCCATGCCGTATTTCGAAGGGCATTACCAGCCACATATGCCTGCCGATCTCGGCTTTTACGACTTGCGCGTGCCCGAAGTGCGGGAACAGCAGGCCGAGCTTGCACGTTCCTACGGCATCCACGGCTTCTGTTATTATTACTATTGGTTCAGCGGCAAGCGCATCCTGGAGCGACCGCTCCAGGACATGCTGACATCAGGCAGGCCAGACTATCCCTTCTGCCTGTGCTGGGCCAATGAGAACTGGTCGCGGCGCTGGGACGGCTCCGAAGACGATGTTCTTATCAAGCAAGAATACAAAGAAGAAGATGCCGCACAGTTCGCCCGCGACATGCTTCTCTATTTCCGTGATAGCCGATACATTCGCGTCAACAGCAAGCCGCTGTTGATCGTGTACCGCCCCTCAGTCATCCCCGATGTGCAAAAAGTAACGGATACCTGGCGGGAGATCTGGCGACAGGAAACGGGCGAGGAAGTATATCTCTGCGCTGCCCACACCTTTGGCGATAAAGACCCTATTCGCTACGGCTTCGATGCAGGCGTGGAATTCCCGCCGCATAATACGCCTGTTGGCGACATTACCTCGCACATAGCCGATAAAACTTTCAAGGGCCGCATCTATGACTATAACGAATTGGTCACGCACTCGCTGCTGCGGGGTCTTCCCAGTTACAAATTGTTCCGCACGGTATTCCCCTCCTGGGACAATACTCCGCGCAAGGGTAGAAGCGGGCACGCCTTTATCAATTCTTCGCCGCAGGCCTACGGCATGTGGCTGCGCGGCGTGATCGAGCAGACCGCGCAGCGCTATGAAGGCGACGAAAGGATGGTATTCGTCAATGCCTGGAACGAATGGGGGGAAGGTGCCCACCTGGAGCCGGACCGGAAGTACGGCCACCAGTTCCTTCAGGCTACCACCCAGGCACAAAATCGAATTCCGCACGTTGACACAACGCTGGATACTCTCGGCAAGGCCATAGCGGAAAAGATTCCGGAATATGCGTTTCTAATCAATGATCTAAAAGATATCATCGCCACGCGGGAGCGCACCATCCGCGTGCTATCCATCCTTACTCGCGACAAAGTAATGCCGGAAGAATATTACACTATCAAAAACCTTAAAAAGGGCCTTCCGCCGCTTCCGGATGGTTTCACCAAGCGGGATAATCTGTTTTGCAATATAGAGAGAATTCAGCACGCTTCCGCGGACTCCTCACCCATCATCGTGGACCGCAAAAGCACGTTGTTCACCGTTGGCTGGGCTTTTCACCCGGAAATCGAGAAACCCATGCTGTATCTTGTATTCGAAAATGAAACAACCGGAGCAGTCTATCATTGCCCCGTATCTTCCCGCATACATCGCAACGATATCCCACAGGCCTTTCCTAACATAAACGAAGTATACACGATCCACGCGGGTTTCGAGATCAGGATCAATATTTCCGAGATGGATGAAGGCGAATATAAGGTAGGCGTGCTGCTTAAAGGCCCGCGAAATTACGCCGGCGCCTGGGCGAAAAGCAAATTCTATGTTGAAAGCTGACATGACGCCGCTTCCCCTCGTTTCTATCGTCATCCCATCCTTTAATCATAAAGATTATGTCACGCTGGCGCTGCGTTCAGTGCTGGAACAGACTTACGATGCCATCGAGGTTATCCTGGTGGACGATTGCTCTCAGGATGGCACGCCGGAGATCATCCGGGACTACATCTCGCGCATCGCATGGCGCAAGCGCTTTGAGAACCGAACGCGCTTCTTTCCGCTCACCGCCAACATCGGCGCACACGCCGCCATCAATATGGGCCTAAAGGCAGCCACGGGCGATATTCTCACCATCCTCAATTCAGACGACCGCTACGCCCCGGAACGCATCGAAACGTTGGTGAATATTTTCCAGGAAAAGAAGGCCAGCCTAGTTTTCACGGGCGTCGAACTCATCAACGCGGAGGACAGGCCCGTCGAAATATTAGATGACTACGCGCATACCATTCTGCGCTACCATACCACCATTCGCAACTTTCCCACTTACGGCTTTGCCTGCATGGCGGGAAACATAACCATAAGCTCCGGAAACCTAGCATTCTCCACAAAACTTTATGATCATGTCGGAGCGTTCGAGGCTTATAAATATTGTCACGACTGGGATTTCCTGCTGCGCTCCATCTTCTATACCGAACCTCACTTCTGCGATCAGGCGCTGTATTATTATCGGCTACACGGTTCAAATACCGTATGGTCAGTGCAGGAAATGGGAAGAAAAGAAACCGAAGCAATCTATGGAAAATTTTTTCGGAGAGTACACACTCGCCGCCCCGTAAATCCCCTTTGTCCTTCCCCATGGACGTGGCCGGTGTTCTTCGAGCAATTTCTGGAATACAGAAACCTTCGGGAATTTTACGAAGAAGCAAACAGCATGCCCGAATCCTACCGCTACAATACACGGCTTGCCGCCGCTTGATATATCCTTCCGGCAATGAAAAAAAACGCCGTCATCGGATGCATTCCCCGTTCAGGCACGAATTTTATTGGGTATTTTTCATGCTTTTATGGAAGCTACCTGGAGGATTCGTTCTTGACGCCGGAAAATTTCCTGGAACATGCAAATCTCTTTCAATGGAAGGAACGCAGCCATAAAAAACTAGGATTCAATCTTCTGGTGATCGGGCACGCTTATTGCCCCGGCTTTCGAGAACACGGCAACAGCCCGTATAAACCTCTCTGGGACACTATCCTATACGATACAAACTGGTGGAACGGCGAAGAAGATGTCATCCGGCGGCATTCGGACGTCCTCTATCCCCAACTTAACCCTAACGTGCGTATCGCGCTTCTTTACCGCAATCCTCTTGATCTCATGGTTTCTCTTTACCGCCATGTCCAGACTCATAAAACGCCTCCTGCTCATATCGAAACATTTGAAAATTTCGTAACGCACTATTTCAGCCAATATATAAAAATCTATGTCTCTTATATCGAGACACGCAGACAATTTCCGAACAACGTAGTGCTGCTTCCCTACGAGGAACTGATGGCAGAACCAGAAAAAAAAATGAAAGAACTTCTAGCATTCATAGGCTGCCCTGTTACCAACGATGCCGCCTTCCGCAAAGCTCTGGCCTCCACCACGCCGGAAGCGATGCGCAGACTGGAGTTGCATCTCGGCCAAACGCTCGCCCGTGACCAGAAGCTGCCCGCCTCCCAGGAAAGCCATATGCGCGGCGGAGAAACCGGTAAATGGCGCAAACACTTCAGCGACGCGCTGCTTAAGCAGGCGGAGGAAGAATTGCAGCGCTTTGATTTATCGCTCAAACACTTCATTTTGGATCGTTCCGGAACCGCTTAAGCGTAGTTCTTTTTCTTCCTTTCGCTTGCCGAGGAAGGGAGCGGCACAATGATTCTCTCCTGTCACATTATCAAGCTTATCACCCTATTTCTGGACTTTTCCTATAATTTCAGTTGATTCCTTGCCATAAAATGCGTATGCATCCGCACGGCAGCTATCATTGGGTAACGCACACATGGTCATCGAACGCACGCTTTCCATCATCAAGCCAGACGCTACCAAGCGTAACATAACCGGCGCCGTCAATACGCGCTTCGAGGAAAAGGGCTTGCGCGTCGTGGCACAGAAACGGCTGCACTTAAGCCGCCGCCAGGCCATGCTGTTCTACGAGCAGCACAAGGATCGAGGCTTTTTCAAGGAACTGGTGGAGTATATGGTATCCGGCCCGATCGTGGTGCAAGTGTTGGAGGGCGAAGGCGCCATTATGCAAAATCGCGAGATCATGGGCGCCACCGACCCTGCAAAGGCCGCCAAAGGCACCATCCGCAAAGATTTTGCACTCAATATCGGCGAAAATTCCGTCCACGGCTCAGACAGCCCCGAAGCCGCCCGCCGCGAGATCGACTTTTTCTTCAGTGAAAGCGAGATTGTCGGCTAAACCGCATTTTACTTTCTTGCGCACCGCAAGCACCGCCGACAATCGAGCTTGATGAACCAAGGGCATTTATTTATACTTTCTGCGAAAGGGCAATGTATGCCAACCAGAGAGCATAAGAACCGCCTTTCGCTGCAGGCGATGGTTCTGCCCGTCAAGGCCTTGTTTTTCCGCCTTTCCCTGTTTTTTGCCATCTTAGCTTCGCTTGCCGTTATCCTGTTCAGCCACCGTAGCGGCAACACCGCGACCGAACGCCTTCGCACCGCCGTGATGGATGTGGTAACGCCGGTTCTTGGCATATTCGCCCGACCTGTGGATGCCTACCATGATGCGCGGGAGAAGCTGCATCAGATTGTATGGCTTTACAGCGAAAATGAGCGTTTGCGGCAGGAAAACGCTACATTGAAGCATGCGCAACTGCGGGCCGTGGAGCTAGGGTTTGAAAACGCACAGTTGCGATCGCTGCTCAACGTAGCTTCGGAAGGCTCGGTAAGCTTCATCACTGCCCGCGTGGTAGGCGCCACAGCCACACCCTACAGCCATTCGGTACTATTGAACGCCGGCATGAGCCAAGGCATTCATAAAGGCCAGGCCGTCCGTAATGCAAACGGATTGGTAGGGCGAGTGCAGGAAGTAGGGAATCATAGCGCCCGCGTATTGTTGCTGACCGATGTGCAATCACGCATTCCCGTCATTGCGGAAAATTCCGGCGAGCGCGCAATACTGGCTGGAGACAACAGCCCATACCCGGCGCTCAAGCATCTTCCCCCGGATACGCGCATCAAGGATGGTGATCGGCTCGTCACCTCCGGAGATGGCGGTATTTTCCCACCCGGCATTCCGGTGGGCATGATACGGAAGTTTGGCTCAAAGGAAATCACTGTGAAGCCAGCCGCAGACCAGGGCAGGCTGCATTACGTGAATGTGCTGGATTACACGGAAACCGAAAGCAGAAAGCCGGAAACCGTACAATGATACAGCGGGAGTGGCAGGATAGAATCCGTGACAGGCTACGGCAAGTAGCGCCAGGCGTGTTCGCGATTGTGTTGGTGGTTGCATCCGGATTCCTTCTTCCTTTTCCGCACTTTTCCCTCGTGTTCCCTCTTTTTCCGGTAATGGCGATATATTACTGGTGCCTCTACTGGCCAGCTTTATTTCCCCAGTGGCTTGTATTCCTTACGGGGTTACTGCAGGATCTGCTCACCGGCCTGCCGCTCGGCATTAGCGCCTTGGTATTTCTATTGTTCCGATGGCTGGTAATGTCGCAACGCCGCACTCTTGTCAAAGAGCCATTTGCCGTAATTTGGGGCGGGTTTACCGTAGCAGCGGCGCTGCAGGGCATAATGATCTGGATCGTTCTGTCGCTGTATTACGCCGCTCTTATGCCGTGGCAGGAGGGCGCGGTGCAGGTAGCTATGACCGCGTTACTCTATCCCTGTTTCCATCTTGTCTTCGTTTATCTCTATCTATCGTTGCGCAGAGCATCGTAAAATCGTTATTCACCGCTGATTTTCACTTCCCGGTGAATATCCGCATTTAACAAGAATCCGAAGCCGATGAGGGTACTAAGCAGGCTGCTGCCGCCATAAGACAGAAGCGGTAGGGGAACGCCCACTACGGGTAACACGCCCGTTACCATGCCTATATTAATAAAAACATGAATGAACAGCAGCGAGGTAATGCCGCCCGCCACGAGCTTGGCGAAAATGCTTTGCGCGCGCAGCATCGTTTTAATGCCGTAAGCCAGCATCAGCGCATATAAAATCAAAACAGCCACCCCTCCCAGCAAGCCAAATTCTTCACAAATAGAGGTAAAAATGAAATCGGTTTGCTTCTCCGGCAGAAAATCGAG
>CAZXYG010000009.1:28102-31570 GCA_964644885.1 uncultured Rickettsiales bacterium | reverse complement strand
TTGGCTTTGCGTACCTTCGGTAAAGCCTTTGCCTGAAAAACCGCCAGAGCCAATGGCTATCTTGGATTGCAATATGTTATACCCTGCGCCGAGCGGATCCTGCTCCGGATTCAGGAAAGTAAGAACGCGCTGCTTCTGATAATCATGCATGTGTTGCCAGGCAAACGGCAGCATCAGAACGACAATAATCCCGGCCACCGCGAATTTCTTCCAGCTTACGCCAGCCAGAAACATCATGGCCGCTCCGCCTAGTATGAGAATGCTTGCCGTCCCAAGATTCGGCTGGCGCAGCACAATCGCCGCCGGCACAAAAATAATAAGCAACGCCATCGCGATCGCAGCCGGGCGTTCGACATTCGTGAAATGCAGCCGATGATAAAATCGCGCCAATACAAGAACCAGGGACACTTTCATTATCTCCGACGGTTGGAAGACAAAACCGCCGATGGCAATCCAGCGCTGCGCGCCCATGCCGATAAAGCCCTTGATTTCCACGGCCAGAAGCAGCAATACGCCGAGCGCGTACAACAGAGCGGCAGCGCGGAACCATACCCGGATATCCACGAGAATAATCACCATCATGAGCGCGTATCCCACCGCAAAACGCACCATCTGCGGTTTTGTCCACAGAGCGAAATTTTCCCCCGCCACCGAATACAGCATGGCGAAACCGATGACAGCCATCACGCATACCAGCAGCATAAACCACCGATTAACGGCGTGCAGTTTATTCAGCATTACCAATTCTTCGGAATGCGTCATTACGCGATGATTCCTTCCATATAATGTGGGCCGTTTCCCGAGAGATAGTATAGATCGTTATGCATTTATTGCATCAGATATTGCCCTTTACACCCCTTCTCCCTCTCTATATACCTTCCGCCCATGAGGGCTGCTCTTGTTTTGATGGCAGCGCGATACCATGTGTAGGGTATGATGTTACGGAAACTGTTTGGCACGGCGAATGAGCGTATAGCGCGATACCATGTGTAGGGTATGATGTTACGGAAACTGTTTGGCACGGCGAATGAGCGTATTCTGCGCGGGATGCAGCCGCTCGTGCAGCGTATTAACGCGCTGGAGCCGGAGCTGGCAAATCTTTCCGATAGCGGTATCAAGGAGCAGACGGAGAAACTCCGCGCGCGCTTAAACGGCGGCGAAAAACCGGACGCCATTCTGCCTGAGGCTTTTGCTACGGTGCGCGAGGCAGCGAAGCGTGCGCTGGGCCAGCGGCATTTCGACGTGCAACTGCTGGGCGGCATCACACTGCATCGCGGCATCATCGCCGAGATGAAAACCGGCGAGGGCAAAACGCTGGTTGCCACCCTGCCCGCCTATCTCAACGCGCTTTCCGGCAAGGGCGTGCATATCGTCACCGTCAATGATTATCTGGCAAAACGCGACGCCGAATGGATGGGACGGATCTATCGTTTTCTTGGTCTTTCGGTCGGCTGCATCGTGCATGATTTGAGGGATCCTGAGCGCCGCGAGGCTTACGCCGCCAATATCACCTACGGCACCAATAACGAGTTCGGCTTCGACTATCTGCGCGATAATATGAAATTCACGCGCGAAGAGATGGTGCAGCGGCCCTTTCACTATGCCATCGTGGACGAGGTGGACAGCATTCTGATTGACGAGGCGCGCACGCCGCTCATTATCTCCGGCCCGGTAGACGACCGCAGCGATCTTTACATCACCGTTGATAAAATCATTCCCAAGCTTAAGAAAACCGATTACGAGATCGACGAAAAAACGCGCAGCGTAACGCTGACCGAGGAAGGCACCCAACATGTCGAGGATATTCTCAAGAATCAGGGTTTGGTAGCGAAGGAAAGCAGCCTCTACGATCTCGGCAATATCACGCTCGTGCATCATGTGGATCAAGCGCTCAAGGCGCATACGCTGTTCAAGCGCGATACCGATTACATCGTGAAAGACAACCGTGTTATTATTATTGATGAATTCACTGGCCGCATGATGGAAGGCCGCCGTTATTCGGAGGGCCTGCATCAAGCGCTGGAGGCCAAGGAAAGCACGCCCGTGCAGCAGGAGAATCAAACGCTCGCCTCGATCACCTTCCAGAATTATTTCCGGCTCTATCCCAAGCTCGCGGGCATGACCGGTACGGCCATGACCGAAGCCGCGGAATTCAATCAGATTTATAAGTTGGAGGCACTGGAAATCCCTACCAACGTTCCGGTAACGCGCATCGACGAAGACGACGAAATCTACCGCACGGCGGAAGAAAAATTCGATGCCATTATCCGGCTGATCCGCGCTTGTCATATCAAAAAACAGCCGGTGCTGGTAGGCACGGTAAGCATCGAGAAATCCGAAACACTCGCCAAACGGCTCAAGAAGGAGAAAATTCCCCATCACGTACTCAACGCGCGCCATCATGAGAAAGAAGCCAGCATCATCGCCCAGGCCGGTCAGCCGGGGGCCGTCACCATCGCCACCAATATGGCGGGGCGGGGCACGGATATCCAACTGGGCGGCAATCCGGACATGCTGCTCGCTGAGAAAATAAAGGGCGAGGAAAAACCGGAGAAAATCGCGAAACTGCGCGAGCAGATCAAGACGCAGGTGGCCAAGGATAAGGAGATCGTGCTGCAAGCGGGAGGCTTATGCGTCATCGGCACCGAGCGCCACGAAAGCCGGCGCATCGACAATCAACTGCGCGGTCGCTCCGGCCGGCAGGGCGACCCCGGCTATACCAAATTCTACCTGTCGCTGGAAGACGATCTCATGCGCATCTTCGGCGCGGATAAGAAAATGGATTTCGTCATGCGCAAGATGGGCATGCCCGGCGAGCCGATTGCCGCGCCCATTCTCTCGCGCGTGCTGGAAAAGGCGCAGGCCCGCGTCGAAGCGAGGAATTTCGAGATCCGCAAGAACCTGCTGCGCTTCGACGACGTGATGAACGACCAGCGCAAAGTGATTTTCGAACAGCGCATTGAGCTAATGGAAGCCACTGACGTTTCCGATACCATCACCGATATGCGCGTAGCAACGGTGGAAGATCTGATAGCATTGCACGTGCCCGAAAAAGCCTACCACGAGCAATGGGATCTGGAAGGGCTGGAAAAGGAGGCGTTTCGCATTTTCGGGCTGCATATTGCCGCGCTCGAATGGGCAAAAGAGGAAGGCGTCGCCGACGCTGAAATCCGCGAACGCCTTGCCAAATCTACGGCTAATCTCCTGGCCGAGAAGGAAAAACAGTGTGGCGCGGATACGATGCGCACGGTGGAAAAGCGTCTGTTGCTGTTCACGTTGGATGAATTATGGAAAGATCATCTGCTTTCGCTGGACCATTTGCGACAGGGCATTAACCTCCGCGCCTACAGCCAGAAAGACCCGCTCAATGAATATAAACGCGAGGCCTTCATGATGTTCGACGCCATGCTAGGGCATTTGCGCGAGGTGGTGGTGACGCGGCTCGCGCACCTGGAGCTGCGGCAGGAA
>CAZXYG010000009.1:27436-28092 GCA_964644885.1 uncultured Rickettsiales bacterium | reverse complement strand
CAAGGAAGGGGGAAGGGGAAACGGCGTTTGTGCTGATGGAAACCCGCCACGACCCCTCGCAAGGCGGAGAATTGCCGCCGCAAGCGATAACGGTAATTACCAACAAGCCGCAAGGCCCACGCGACCCTGCCGATCCCGCTACTTGGGGTAAGGTGGGCCGCAACGACCCCTGCCCCTGCGGCTCGGGGAAGAAATATAAGCAGTGCCATGGGAAGCTTTAGCCGCGATGAAGAAAAAAAGGCCCTATAGGAAGATGTTTGTTGCCATCGTTCTTGGTGCCACAGCAATCGTTCTTCTTGAGAACGCCGCACGATATTTTGGTTGGAGTTTCCTTGGAACGCTTGATCTCGTTTTTGGGGTAATGGGAATTGTGACTAGCGTTCTTATTGTTGAGTGGCTTATAGGGAAATATATAAAAAATTCTTTTCTAAGGTGGTTCTTTGCTATTGGCATCGTTGGTTTCCTTCTTTTTCTTAATTTATTATATTATCATCAGCGTTAGATTATATGCCCACTGAGAAAACAACCGAGATCAAGAAACTCTCCTTTGAGGAGGCGATGACCGAACTGGAGATCATCGTGCGGCGGCTAGACGCAGGCGGGCAGAGCCTGGAGGAATCCATTGTCGATTACACGCGCGGCACGGCGCTGAAATC
>CAZXYG010000009.1:24479-27426 GCA_964644885.1 uncultured Rickettsiales bacterium | reverse complement strand
AAACTTGCCGAAGCAAAACTTAAAGTAGAAAAAATCGTGGTCGGCGATTCCGGGGAGTTGAAAGCCGTTCCGCTAGATATGGGAGAACAATAAAACATGCCGCGACATATCACATATTTCTTCATCATCGCCCAAATTTGCACAAGCAAACTATAAGGGCGAGCCATCTTCTTTATGGGCGCAACGAAAATAAAAATGAATGGCCCTATAGTTGCCTGCGGCCACTCAGGCCATGACGCCGGAATAGAAGAGAGAAAATCTCAGACCTCCGCATGGTTCCGCGAATTGCGCGACTTAATCTGCACTGCATTTGAAGAAATAGAAGGCGAACTAACGCAAAGCCCCTCCCCCACCGGAAGCTTTGAACGTAAGTCGTGGGAAAGGCCGGGCGGCGGCGGTGGTGAAATGTCATTGATGAAAGGTCGCGTATTCGAGAAAGTCGGCGTAAATATCTCCACCGTGCACGGAGAATTCTCCGAGCAATTCCGGAAGGAAATCCCCGGCGCTGAAAAAAATCCTAATTTTTGGGCCAGCGGCATCTCGCTGGTGGCGCATATGCATTCCCCTCTGGTGCCCGCCGTACACATGAACATGCGTTTTATCGTCACCGAGAAACATTGGTTCGGCGGCGGCAGCGACCTCAATCCCATGTTTGAAAATACGGAAGATATCGCTCAGTTTCATCAGGTTTTCCGTGAAGCCTGCGACAAGCATAATCCGGACTACTATCCCGCCTTCAAAAAACATTGCGACGAATATTTCTTTATCAAGCATCGCGGTGTAGCGCGCGGCGCCGGCGGGATTTTTTACGATTATCTCAACAGCGGCGCCTGGAAAGACGATTTTGCCTTCACGCAGGAGGTGGGGAAAGCTTTTCTGGATGTCTACCCTAAACTGATAAAGAAACATATGCACGAATCATGGACACCGGAACAGCGCGAACACCAACTCAAAAAACGCGGTTATTATACTGAATTTAATCTGCTCTACGATCGCGGCACACGCTTCGGCCTGATGACCGGCGGCAACATCGAAGCGATCCTAATGTCCTTGCCGCCGGTGGCGAAATGGGACTAAGCGCTAATATAACTTACTGGTATATTTCAGCTTTATAAAATCCAGTATTTGCTGCTTGGTAGCCTTGTACTCCTGCTCTTCCCAGAAGATTTCGGCATCGTCCAGAAGTTTGCCGATATCCACTCCCGGCTGGATACCCATGGCAATGAGATCGCGACCCGATACCGGAAAAACCGGCATAGCCCACTCCAGCGTATTCCGGATCATCTCCTTGCATATGTGCGTAATCTCCTTGCGCCGCTCAGGATAGCGAATGGTTTCGATAGCAAGGTAGAGCAGCGCAGCCGAAACAAAGCGATGCTTGCCGATACGCATGATAATCTTGTGCTGGATTTTTGGTGCCAGATCCGAAGTGATATAATGCGGCGGGCACAGCAGGCGCCACAAATGCTCACGGTCGCGCTTGGAGAATTTCCAACGGTCATGCAGCTTGCGCAGAAAGCTTTCCTTTTCCTTGTAATTGGAAGAAACCACCGGCGGCATGATGGCGGTGAAGCGCGCCAGCGGATCAATGGAAAAACCCTTCATCCCTTCCTCTTCCCGCTCCAATCTAATGATGGCTGGGATGTTCTCAAGTGGAATAGGGTGAGAATCCAATGGGATAAGAAAGCGCAGCACGTCGGCCTCTGCCATCATGCGCAAGGCATAGCCAGGATCCGGCGCTGCGAACAATTTGAACATTTCCTTTTGAATACGCTCGCCGGAGAGCTTCACAATCCCGCGCACATGATGGCGGCACGCATCCGTTGCCTCTTTCTCCAACGGCTTTGTGCCATAAAGCGCATGAAAACGGAACAGCCGCAGGATACGCAAGTAATCCTCCTGGATGCGCTGTTCGGGATCGCCTACGAAGCGGATAATCCCTTCTTCCAGATCTTTCCGTCCAGAAAAATAATCATACAGCTTACCCTTCCTATCAAGCGACATGGCGTTAATGGTAAAATCACGCCGGGAAGCATCCTTTTCCCAGTCATCTGTAAAAGAAACCTCGGCATGGCGGCCATCGCACGCCGTATCGGCGCGCAGAGTGGTAACTTCAAAGGGTATAGCGCCGGAAATAATCGTAACGGTACCGTGCTCAATGCCGATAGGCTTCATCTTCAGCCCATTTGCCGCGCACAACTCCGTCACTTTTTGCGGCGGATGGGCCGTGCCGATATCCACATCCGTGATTGGCTTGAACAACAGGGCATTACGGACGCATCCGCCCACGAAACGCGGGTCGCCGCCCTCTTTCCCCAGGATATCCATGACCCTGACCGTTTCCGGTAACTGCATCCACGGTTGTGGCGCTATGCTGTTCTTACCGGCCATTTTTTTCTTTTGTCTCTTTCTTGCCGTTTTGCGCATTGCCTTCTTTTTCCGGTACTACATGGGCGGGGATCAGCGTACCCTCTCTATATTGCGCCGGAACATACACCCCCCTCCCACCTTGTCCGTCTGCATAGAATATATAACCGGCGGTCAACACCAGCATCAGCAGACTCGCCGCCAGAACCCACAGCCAGAGGTTGGATTCCCATAGGGCGAATTTTCTACTCCCCTTATATCTTTTTCGAAAAAAAATAAACCAGATACCCAACAGAAAAACGGGTACCAGCGCGGGCCAGAACGTCACGAGCGCCTTCAGCATAAGAAAGCTTTACTCCTCTGCATTCGCGCACTAAATTGTCCTTCAGAATAGTATAATTTACAGCGGGATAGCAATGAAAATCGCAATTATTGGCTGTGCTGGCCGCATGGGCCGCACGCTCGTTCAGGAAGCGTACGCGCATTGCGATGCCACGCTGGTTGCAGGTCTGGAGCAAGCGGGCAGCGAGCATCTGGGCAAAGACGTGGATCAGCCGCGAAATCTGGCCAAGAGCGTGAC
>CAZXYG010000009.1:23202-24469 GCA_964644885.1 uncultured Rickettsiales bacterium | reverse complement strand
GTTCTGATCGATTTCACGCGGCCGGAAGTAACGCTCCGCTTTGCCGAGCTTGCCGCTATGCGCGGCAAGGCTCATGTGATCGGCACCACCGGGCTGAACGATGACCATATACGGCAAATCCGCACATATGCCCAAAAAATTCCTATCGTCTGCGCGCCCAATATGAGCATCGGGGTCAATGTCCTGCTCAGCCTTGTTGAGAAACTCGCGGCGGCTTTGGATGATTCCTATGATATAGAGATCGTAGAAATGCACCACCGCAACAAGGTGGACGCGCCTTCCGGCACGGCTTTGGCGCTTGGCAAGGCCGCAGCGAAAGGCCGCATGGTCGATCTGGAGAAGACCGCAAGACGCACGCGGGATGGCTATACAGGCATCCGCCCGCCGGGCGAGATTGGCTTTGCCACATTACGCGGCGGCGACGTGGTGGGCGAGCACACCGTGATTTTCGCCGCCGACGGCGAGCGTATCGAACTCACGCACAAAGCCTCAAGCCGCGCCATCTTCGCCAAAGGCGCACTCCGCGCCGCATTATGGACAAAAGGCAAAAAGCCTGGATTTTATACGATGCAGGACGTGTTGGGGCTATAACAACATCAAGACATTATAAGCCATACTCCCCCGCTTCTCTTATTTTACGATGGAAGCGGAGTTTTTTCAGGTATTCAGCGGGATCTTTAGGGGTGACAAGCGCGTCTTCGCGCCGATTTAGCCAGTCATGCAGGCGGCTTAAGAGGAACCGCAGCGCGGAACCGCAGCATAGAATCGGCAAGGCCGCCCGCTCCTCCGCCGTAATGGCCCTCTCCTTCGTGTAAGCCTTGAGCATCTGCGCTGCTTTGGTAATATTGAATTCATACGTAGGCTCAAAACACCAGGCGTTCAAGCAAATGGCGATATCGTAGGCAAAGAAATCATTACATGCGAAGTAAAAATCCAGCATCCCGGATAGCTTACCCTGCTTGAAGAACACATTATCCGGAAATAAATCAGCGTGTATGACACCTTCCGGCAGCATCCAAGGCCAGCTTTCTTTAATAAAAACAATATGTTCCTTTAACTCACTTTCAAGATCTTTTGTAAAATTACTCGCCTGGCTGGCCACCGTTTCATACATATCCTCCCATGCCGGGAGCGACATGCCGTTCTGCCGCCGTAAGGGAAAATCCACGGTTGCCTTATGCATCCGCGCCAGATAGGCGCCGATTTCACCGCAATGCTCGTTTTTTACATAGCGCGGCCAAGCGCCTTCCAGAAACGTTACCATCGC
>CAZXYG010000009.1:13747-23192 GCA_964644885.1 uncultured Rickettsiales bacterium | reverse complement strand
TTTGCATGCACCGGAACAGGACAAGGAATACCCCGCGCCGCCAGATGTTCCATCAACCCCAGAAAAAAAGGCAAATCTTGAGATGAGACCCTTTTTTCATAGAGTGTTAGAATATATTTTCCTCGCGTTGTAACCACCAGGAAGTTGCTGTTTTCCACCCCTTCGGCGATCCCTTTGAAAGAAAGTAAATCCCCCGCCGCATAGCGGGCCAGGAATGCTCTAAGCTCAGACTCAGTAACGGAAGTATAAACAGCCACGGGCTGCAATCAGCAGCTTGCGGAACAGACGCTTAAGCGCGCAGCCACCAGTCGTTCACCGGCCGCTTTTCGCATGGACTGCCTGATGCGCCTACACAGGGGCTTTTCAGTTCATGAGGCTTCTTGGCGCATCCCTGCACCATCAGCATAGCTACCAGAAGTACAAACAGTTTTTTCATAGCGTTACCCGATTTGTTGTGTTTTCAGTATATAATTTTTGCGCGCGGCTTCAACGTATTTTCATTTCCTGCCCGGCGTTCTATATAACATGAAAGTCTCCCATGTCGTGGGGAATTGGTTCATCGCGCTTGTGAAACCGCCAGATATTCGGTATGCAGCCTCTTCCGTCCAGCGCGCCATTTGCGTCAGCGCGCCCATAAGAACAATAAGGGAGAACGTCATCAGCATATCGACGGGGGGATCAGCCAGCGGCCCGCTGAGAGGCGGCTGCGTCATATCCGTTCCCGTAAAGATCTGCCAGAAATAGAGCGCCTGCCCCTTTGATCCCGTCATGCTCTCGGCAAGCAATGCGTAGCATATCATGCCGCCCTGCTCCTGCTCAAGAATGAAGCTGAAGAAGGAATACATAATCGCGTGAAACATACCGAGGAAAGCAAACAGCATGATCGGCTGCAAGGTAAAGCTGATGAGCTGCGCCATCCAATTATCGAACAGCGATTTTGTTTCCTTGAATAAGATAAAGGTAAGAAATATAGGCGTCAGCGCATATAAAATATTGCGCGCGACCAACGCCATCAGATATACGCGCACCGCGAAAATTATAACATAACCGTAGGCTACGAGCGAACCTAGAAGCGCCAGCGCGTATGCCCAGCCAAACCACCCCGTCGCCCCCAGAGCCAGCGTAAGCTTAATATAATTAAAACTGAAGATTCGGCTTAAGAATTCATCCGCCACATTGAAATAGTCCGCGCCCATTTCCGTTGGGTTCTCGCCTGCGGCCCCGCCAAACATGGACGACAGATTGTGCGACATGCTATCCACGAAGGTCTCCACGGTATTGTAGACATAGTGAATAAAATAATCCCAGGATTTATCACCCGTGCCGAGGAGAAACCACGCCAGGATCATTTTGAACACCACCGTAAAAATCTGATAGGGGTTGGCGCTGACTACACCGAATACCAGGGAAATGCCGTAAAAAATGATCATCAGCATCATGCAGGCGCTGACGACTTTTTTCCATGCGCTGTTGACGATTTTCTTATAGACCGCCTCAATGCCCCGCGGGATGCATTCTTCAGGACCGGCACCCGACACGCACTTTTTGGTATCAATGCCAAGGCTATGCCGCACGGTGCGTATGATCCACGTCACCACGCCTACTTTCACAGGAACTCCATCCACCACCGGAGAAGGCGCCGACCCGCCCGCCGCCGCCGGCACATAGGGCTTGTACTGCACATAATCGATCAGCAGCCGCTGCTCCTCCGGCAGCGCTGTCTCGTTGAAAACCTGAGCAATGAAAATACAATCCTTTTCGAGCGGAGTGGCAGGAGGATCGATGGGGTAGGTGAGAGGATCGGGATTAACCGGGTCCGGCGCAACGGCAGTGCGCGGCACGGTTTCGCCTTTAGGTATCGTGCGCGGATTATGCTTGCGCATTTCCGCAGGCGTGTACAGGCAGGAGGATAGCAGCAATGCCACCAAAAGAAGAAAAGCCAGCGTTGTTTTATGTCCTGAATGGAGCATCCGGATCCTCCGAGAATTTCCGCCCGCCGGGCAAATAATGCATCGGCACGGTAGCCGCCGATAAGAAACCTTGCGCGATCGAAGACGCCGCCTGAACCGTCCAGTGTGTCAGGTTGCGCATGATTTGCACCAATATGGCCACAACCAGTATCGAGAAAATATTGATAGGCTGATCCGCGTCATAGCCCTGGACCGTCACCTGCCCTGCGCTGCCTTGATTCACCTTGAAGCGCCACCAGTAGAACGGAAAATCACTTTCGGGGTTAAACCGCTCGTAGCATACCATCGTCTGCGATTTTCCCATATAGGGCCACTTCTGCGGATTGAGCGCCGTATCGATATCGATGCGCTCCAACGTTACTTTCAGCATCTCGTTGATCATTTTATGAAACAGACCCAGAAACGCGAAAAGAAATAAGGGCTGCAGCGCGAAACTGATAAGCTGCTGGAGCCACCCGTCAAACAAAGAGCGCGTCTGCTTGAACAGCGCGAACGCGATAAAAAGCGGCGCGATGCCATAGAGCAGGGAACGGGCGATGAACGCAACGAGGAATATCCACATCGCACTCACCATCGTGAACAGGTAACCAATCATGGCCCATACCAGCACGATGCCGTAAATCCAGCCCGTGAACCCTGAAAATATCAAGGCGAGAAGCACTTTCACCATCTTGAAATTCCAGAACTGGCTGAACGTGTAATCCACGATGCAAAAAGGCCCCGGCTTGTCATAGGCGGAATGAGGAAATTCCTTGACCCCGACCGCATCCAAAATCTTTTTGGTCGCCGGAACGCTCTTCAACCCATTCAAAAACCTATCAATTTCATTTTTCGAGAGAGGTACATATGCACCATTTATCTTAATCGCCCGCGTGGGATCATGGTGGCATACATCCTCAAATTTGGTTGCCGGCGCAAACACCACCGCAACCTGCGACGTAAAATCATCCACCACAGCCTCAACCACTTCTCTTACATTCTGCGAGAAACCGGTCCAGTTCGTGGCAAAATAAAGAATGACGGCTATCTTGAACACCGTGAGAAACAAGCCGTAACCGCTGCCTTCACTGGTATATCCAAGGATAATGCCCAACCCCCAGAATATAATGGTGAGCACGATGGCAATCCTGATGATTACCCCCAAACCGGACGCGCCGAACATGATAAAGATCAGCTTGGTCATCGCACCCATGAAATAGCGCACGGTCTCATGCACGTATGTCGCCACTCCCATGCGCTGCCCCCTAAGCGTAAGAGGAACGATGGAAGCGGGCGCATCGTCGATCCCGGACGGCACCTCTACGGTAAACCAACCATCCGACTTCTCGGGGTTGACGTAAAACGCATCCGCAACATAATCGCAGTTCGAGCTGACATTTTCTTGGCCGGCCTGGCCCTCCCGGTTGGATTCCCGCCGGCTCATCTCTTCGGGAGGCGCCGTGCAGGAAACAAGCAGCATGATGCCCAGCAGCAGGCCAAGCAGCGCCCCGCCTACCCTGTAGGTTTTTTTGATACACATGAAATGTCTAAGAAAAAATTTCATGCGCGCTACTTCTTTCCGGATCCCTTGTGCCACGAAGCCTTTCCCCGGACCCAGCTCCGGACATTTGTCCCCGCCGCTTCAAGCGGCGCGGCAAGCCCGGCAAGTGACGCCACCTGGCGATTGCCCACCAGATCGCTGACCCATTTCGGCAACTCTTTCTGGAACGATATCATCAAAATCGTCAGCATGAAGCCAGGTACAAGCAGGCCGATAACCTGCTGTAGTTTTTTTGCATCCCAATCGAGATAAGGCACATAGACATCGTCCTCCATGACGCCGCCTATTTTCTCGAGCATTTTCGGCGGGTTGTTCTCCAGATCGAGCCGGTATCCTTGGGTAGGGAGATTGTTGCCCACCATCTTGTGCGTTTCGGCGCCGGGGAAAAAGCCAATGCCTCCATTGGAAGTCATTTCCGTCTTAATGGCGTACGAGCCCCAGACCGGGGTCTGCAGGTTGATTAGAGAATTTGTGCCGCTGCCGCTTCCCTTGTATCCGCTCCCCCCCAGAATCAGCATTTGATTCTTGCTGTCCGGCGCCGTGAGCGTCGCCTGCGCTTCCTGGTATACTTTTTTGAGCGGCTGGACAAATGTCCAATCAATAGCGAACAGCATTATCACTAAAAATATGATCAACACCATAGGTTGAAGCATGAGAGAAAGAATCCACGCCAGCCAGTTCTGGAATATAGGTTTGGTGGCCGAAAAAAGCGCCAGCGGTATAAAAATGGGTCCCATCGCAAAAAGAAACGTCAACCCGATAATAGCAAGGGCGAAAACGAACGTAATCTGGATGCACGCCATCAACAATGCAATCACGATGGAAAGGATGAACATTCCCACCGCCACGCCAATAGGCCCCCCAAAAAACGTTCCGATAAACAGCCACGCCATGGCAATAAATCCTTTATTGCCCTCACCAATTCCAAGAATGGATAGAATAGTCTTGTCCAGCACGTCAAAAATGGCAAAGTGCTCGCCGCCGGCAGTGCCGGAGAGCTTCTTGATGAGAAACGGAAACGATAGCGGATTTATTAATACCCTCGGTTCTCCCAGCATGATAAAAGTCTGCACGTTCTCGGCGTCCGTCAGCCCGCTTATGCCCAAACCTTTATCGGCCAGAATCTTACCCACATGCTCCTGTTCCGTAAACATATAGAGCAAAGCCATGAAGGCGTTGCCGAGTCCTATGGTTGTTTCCATGGCCGTTTTGCGGAAATCGACCAGGCCGCTATGCGTGGAAAAATAAACAACTAAGCTAAACTTGATGAGCAGCAGCGCGCTTTCGCCCCGGATGCGCGCCGAGCCGAACATCACCCGGATGCCATACAACGCAACCGCCAAAATAGCCAGTATGGTAACATAGCCCTGCATCAGGCTAACGACTTTCTTGATATGATCATCCGCAACCTTGTCCACGATTTTAGTAATGCAATCGATCACATTGCGTGAAATGCTTTTTCTTTTTATTTCGCATAGCACGTCACCCATGCCCGTTTTCACCTTTGCCTGCATCGGCGCGGATTGAGAAAAACCGGCTTGCGGCTCTAGCAGCAACACCACAAGCGCCAGCAGCAGCAAACACACCGAGGCAACATTGCAGATCCCAAGATCCGCGCCTACCCGGTGACTATAATTGTTTTTACCGCTCATTTTCCGCTTGCGGCGCTTGCGATGCGATGCGCCACCCTCCCGTAGACCTGTAAAGCCTGCGTAATGTTTCCGACGGGACCAAGGCCCGCAAGCTTATCGGCGAACGCCATGACGTTATGCATGAAACCCACCGTCACTGCCAACAGCATGGCCAATATTGTGAAACTCCTGATGAGGCCTTTGATGAATAATTCTTTTTTCTGCGCTTTCTCGGCGCCCGTGCCTTCATCTCCGACAACCATCGCGTCAATATCCAGGCACGGCACATCCAACGTGAATGCGCTCTTTCCTTTTTCCTGAAACATCAGGTTGCCCGTGATGTTCTGTATAAAATTCTTGGCAACACCAGGCAGCGCCGTCTGCGGCAATTGTTCTATTGCCGGAATTTTCAGAGGATCTTCCTTTTCTTCGGTTTTCGTTTCGCTTTTCAAGATGGAGCACATGGTCCGCTTGGTTTTGTCGTAAGTCAGATCCCTCACCCGCTCGTAGTATTTCGTCACGCCAAAGCCATAAAAAATATTGTCGGTAGCCGAAGCGCCGTTAGGAAAACCATGGATGCCAAACTGCAATACCTGCAGCATGAAGGAAAGATACGCGAAAAGCAGGGCCGGCGAGAGCGTATAGGCAAAGAGCATGCGCAGCCAATAGAGAAACATATCGCGGGTATAGTGAAAAAGCATCAGGGGGATCATGACGGGGCCGATGAGAGCCAGGAACGTAATGGACACCAATGCAACCACGTAGGAAACGGCTGCCTGCAGAATGGCAGCCGCCAAAAAAATCAGCGACATCAGCACCACGATCACAACAAAAATTCCGGCAGGATGCACCGACACCAAACCCGTGGCTAGGATGAAAAGATAATTGCTGTCCGGCGCGGACATCTCGAAGGGCACGAAGGCCATGTTGCCGCTTTTTTCCAATGTCTTTGCTTGCAAGACGTTGACGCCATCAATCGTTCGAGGATCCTTCACCACATTCGACCCCAGCATATAGGCAATCACGCAGTCGAACCGTTCCCAGATATCGTCAATTCGCGGCACACCCGTCGTAGATTTTGGATCGCATCCCTGTACGTCCGGGTTTTTGAAAGTTTGCCTAAAAGCCACGTTCCGCGTCACGAGATCGACGGTTTTGGCCTGCGTGGCTTTGAAAACCTGATAATAATCGGTGATGCCAAAACGCACAAAATAAAGCACCGCCATAATCATCAGCCCGGCCATAACCAACTCGCTGCGCGTTTTGGCGCCGCTGATATCCCCAAGCGCAAGCCGGAAACCGATGATAATCAGGTATATCACCAACAGCAGCCGCGCCGGGAAACTGATCATGTCCATGATTTTCTGCAATTGATCCTTGGCAATGGCCCATAAGTAGATATCAATGCAGTTCATGATTCGCTTGACCGGCCCGCCTTTCTTAAGCACGAAATAATAATGACTGAGCGGATCGTAGTTGCCAAAATTCTGAAGCGTCGCGCTGGAAAGCGGGACATTCTCCTCAATTTTGGGCTTATTCTTATCTTGTGGGGAACTATCTTTGGTTATATTCGATTCATATTTGCAGGCTGCCAGAGCGCCTTTGAGGTACCGCGTCCCTCTTGCGAGATCCTCAGGGGACGGCGACGTTTGCGCATAAGCCGGAGCGGCGGCTGCGATAAGCAGCGCCATCACGTAAAGAAGCGCGAAAGAAGCACGAACGTTACTTACGAAGCTCCTTGACACGCCTGTTGAACTCCGGCAACCAAACATCTGGATTATCTCCGACTTCGGCAATGATTCTATCAAGCAGCCGCACCGTTTCCGCTCGCCCTGAAAGCACGTTTATCACATCATCCATCCCATCCAAATCCACCCGCGCCACCACTACTTCCGTGCCTTGCTTCAGCAAAAAGTACCGCGAGGAAGGTTCTATGGTTTTGATCAGGGTAAATTCCCGCTGCGTCAGCATAAAGGATTTGCGGTATTCCTCGGTTGCTTTTGGATTCGCCAGAAAGAACTGCGTGGCCGTTTGCTGAATCAGCGTATCGCTGATGTTGCTGCGGCTCGCGTCTTCGACGCTTTGGGTTGCAAAAATTACGATCGCGTTCAGCTTGCGGAGCACTTTCAGCCAGTTCTTAATGCGCGGCGCGAACACATCATTATCAATCAACGCCCAGGCCTCATCCAGCACGATCATGGTCGGCGTGCCGTCCAGCGACATATTGATGCGGTGGAATAAATACATGAGAACGGGACCAAGGCTTAAGCCATCTTTCAGAATTTCTCCCATTTCAAAACCGAAAATCTTAGCCTTGGTGAAATCTATCGTATCCACCTTGTTGTCGAAGAAACTGGCATGGGATTCCGCGCCATGCCACATGCCCATTCTGCCGGCCAACGTACCCGGCCCTTCCAACCCCATGAACGGCACGATATTTGTTAAATAGCGCTCTTCCTTGGGAAGTTTATAGTTGCCCTCCACCGCTTCATAGATGGTATCCATCCACTCCGACTCAAACGTTTCATCCTGAGCCTTCACAAGCGTCCGCAGCCAATCGACAAGAAATCCCCTGTTCTCCGGAGTATCTTCCAGTTGCAGCGGGTTGAAACCGGAAACCTTGCCCGGTTCCAGGATGGCGTAATTGCCCCCTAAGGCGCGAATGAACAGTTCAGCGCCGCGATCCTTGTCAAAGAAAAACATCCGGCAATTAAATTTTTGCGCCTGGGCGCATAGAAAATTCATCAGGACGGTTTTGCCTGCGCCCGTAGGACCAATGATGGTGGTATGCCCTACATCCCTGACGTGGAAACTGAAAAAGTACGGCGTTCCAGATGTCGTATCCAACAAGGTTACGGCAGGTCCCCAATGATTGCCGTCCCGTTTGCCGATGGGATAATTATGCAGCGACACGAACGACGCAAGGTTGAACGTATTGATAACAGCCCCTCTGGCGATATAGGGAAAGTTTGCCGGAAGTTGCGCCCAATACGCCGGCTGCATATTAATCGTTTCGCGCACCGGCATCATGCCGCTGTTCACCAATTCACCGTAAGCCAAAGAAGTTGCGTCCTCAAGCTGCTTGAGCGAATCCGTAATACACACCAGGCTTAAGTGATGCCTGCCGAAGGCGATATGCCCGCTCATGGCAAGATCCATTGCATTGGATAATTCATTGGCTTGAGACACCGCCTTATCGCCGCCTGATTTCATGCGGCGCTGATGCAGCGAAATCGCCGCGATTGAATCCTGCCGATTCGTGAAGATAAAGGATTGCGCCATGACGAACTCAAACGGAAGGCGCAAAAATGCATCCAGCATCCCCGCGTTGGTTTTTGCGCTGTATTCGCGAATGCTGATCATTCCGGCATAGCGGGATTTATTATCGGGACCGCGCACTTCCATAGCGCGTTTACCAAAATACAAACGGTGCGTGGGAAGGTAGCGGGCAATCTGTCCGGAAGGCACCAGCATGGGCGACCATTCTCCGCAATTCACAACAGCGCCCAGGAACTCCATCAATTCAGAGAATTCACCATCCTTTGTCTTGCGAATACCCAGGCAGCGCGGCCTGTATTCCTTCAGCGATCCAATCAGACGCGAGGTTAAGTCCGTCAACTCGTTAGCCGCGGCCACAAGCTCGAACTTCCATGCCTCCCTGTCCGCGGGGGAAGCAAGCATCTTCAACGATTGCTCAAGCTTTGCCGCGCCCTGCGTGTCTTTCTTGTAAACAATCGTAATATAGAGGTCGTTGCTGTAATTGACCTGGTTTTCGTGCTTCCGCCTCCATTTTCTTTCCACATATTCAGCAAAGCCGAGAGGAAACGCTCCCTCAACAGTAACGGGGCGTTTCCGCCGTATCGTATGAAACCATAAAGCATAATTGCCCGTTCCTATGCTTTTGAATAAATTGTTGCGCACGCTCTTTTTGAGATCCACATCTTCATCATCTGCAGTTTCAAACGCAAAACCCTCCAGCTTAAGGGTTTGAAGAAGCTCCCTATTCTTGGTAATCAGTGTATGGCTATCCCAATGATGATCGTACGGAATGAAACTCGATTCCGGATATTCCAGCTTGGCAAAAACAGACTTAATGCTATGGCGTCTGCTAATTTTCATTTGTACAAATCATAGGAATGCGTATTGCCGTGAAGTCGGGCGTTCCGGCAACGATTGCATGTTTTGGCTTTCGTAGTCATAAGCTCCAGGAAACGCGGCTCTTCCCTGCCAACCAGCATGCCGATAGCGTGCGTGATAGCCACTCCCGGAATAACCAAACCAAAATCATGGCTGTTGATGAAAAT
>CAZXYG010000009.1:13357-13737 GCA_964644885.1 uncultured Rickettsiales bacterium | reverse complement strand
AGTCAATCCTTCCAGCGAAAGCCACATATAACTTACGCCCGCTACCATCGCGGGCCGCGTCAGCGCCAAAAAAAGCGGGTCTGTTTCAAGCCGTCCCAGGTCTTGCATAGTGCGCCTCCCTTATATAGTAGATCTGCTCGCTGACAGCGATTTCATTATACTACAAATTTGACAAGAAATCGTTAAAACTTTAGCAATTTTTATCCGCGTATATCAGGAAATATACTCCTGAAAAATCTACATATTGTATCTATAATAGCAGAAACCCTCTATACGTATAGATTATCTTGGTTTTTGCTGTACTGTCTTGGAATCCAGGATTTCCAGAGGCGCGGCCCCCGAAACACCGGGAACTTCCGGCATATCTTGAAGCTCTTTTT
>CAZXYG010000009.1:0-13347 GCA_964644885.1 uncultured Rickettsiales bacterium | reverse complement strand
GTTTCTCATCGAACAGGCGAGCGTTTCGGTCAGGTATTTTTGGTTCTGGAGTCTTTTTTACCGCCGGCGCCTGCAGAATATCCGAAGGCGGCAATGATTGCCCCAAAGACGCGGGCGTGTTTCTTAATTCATTCTCGATCGCCTTATCTGTTGCATCCTGCCGATCTTCAAATAAGCGAGCATTCGGCGTAGCCTTCGGGGGGATTGGCTTCTTTTTTTCTATCGGCACATTGAGAATATCCCGCGGCGTGAAAGGCTGTCGGGAAGCAGGCGGCATTTTCTCAAGCTCTTTCTGAATAGCATGATCCGTAGCGTCTTGCTTGTCATCAAACAGACGGCTGTTATTCAGTTTAGGGCCGTATTCCTCAAGCGGCGCAGTCTGTTCCTGCTCTTGCTGACCCATGATCAATTCTTTCACTTCTTTATCCCTGGAATCAAGCAACACTTTCTCCGGAGCGGCGCGTTTGTGTTGCGGCAATGCGGAATTTCTAAGCAATACGATGCTTACCCGGTCATTCACGGGCGCTTCCGGCTGGCTTGCGTCCACGGGGTCGTTATCCGCCCTGGATACTATCTTGGCAATCCGCTCCGGCTGGAGGCCGGATTTGATCATCACTCGCCGCGCAGCATTGGCGCGTTCAGCAGCAAGTTCCCAGTTGGAATACTGCTCCTTGGCACCGGAATAGAGAAGCGACGCAGTATGGCCGCTGATGGACACGGAATTGGGCAACGCTTCAATGATGTTCGTTATTTTACCAAGAACAATGTGCATGTCCGCTCTCAATTCAGCGCTGCCGGGATCAAACATCGCCCTGCCCTCCTTGTCACGGATTTGGATTTCAAGCCCTTCGATGATTTCTTTGAGATCAACATTTGCATTGGTGCCGCCAATTTCCAGGCCTTTCTTTACTTCTTCCGCAAGATCGGCGGCATGCTGAGGTAGTATTTCTTCCGCCTTCTCGCTGACCAGAACCACAACCTTTTCCGCGTCCGGTTCGTCGGTATCCGTTTCCAGTCTTTCCGGCACTTTTACTACCGGCCCAGAAGGCACTCCGCCAAACACAATACCCTTGTTGGTGCTCGTATCCGCGCCTATGCCTTGTGAAATCGGTCCCTGCCCGCCGCGAAAACCGATGCCCATCTTGTCCTTTACGCCCACGGTAGGAGAAAAATAATCGGCAAGACCTGCAAGTTTCTCGGATTCCGTGGCATTGAGCAGCCACATCAGCAGGAAGAATGCCATCATGGCGGTTACAAAGTCGGCATAGGCCACTTTCCAAGCGCCGCCATGATGGCCGTGACCGCCGCCTTTCTTGATCTTTTTAACGATGATCGGTTTTTTTCCCGTATCCTCTGCCATGAGGGGATAGTAATAGGAATTAGCAAATTAGAGAACTAGAGAGTTGAAGTGCGCTTCAATTCTCTAACTCTCTAGCTCACTAATTCTTTTCTCGCCGCAAGCGCAGCGCCAAGAGTGCCGTCGTCCATATAGTCCAACTCACCGCCGAGCGGAATGCCATGAGCAAGGCGCGAGACTTTCAGCCCGCTACTTTTCATCCGCTCACTAATATAGTGAGCCGTAGTTTGTCCTTCCACGGTGGCGTTGGTGGCAAGAATAACCTCCGCAACGCCAGCCTCCTGCGCCCGCGCCACCAACTTCTCAATGCCGAGCGCCTCCGGCCCTCTTCCGTCCAGCGCCGAAAGAGCGCCACCCAAAACATGATAGCGCCCCCTGAACACATGGCTGCGTTCAATTGCCCATAAATCGGCAACATCCTCCACCACGCATATCTGCGAGCCATCGCGTTTTACATCGGCGCAGAGACCGCATGGCGAGCGCGCGTCCAGATTGCCGCAAACATTGCATATCTTTATGCTGTCGAACGCCTGCGCCATGGTGCGGAATAGCGGCTGCATCAGCGCCTCCCGATGCTTGAGTAAATGCAAAACTGCGCGTCTGGCCGAGCGCGGACCCAAGCCAGGCAGTTTGGCGAAAAGATTGATTAAGCGATCAATATCGGATTCAGGCATTAGAATGGCAACTTCATTCCTGGAGGCAGCGCCAAACCGCCGGCAAGGCTGCCCATTTCCTTGCTGATTGTTTCATCGCTTTTCTTCTTGGCATCGTTAATTGCAGCCACCACCAGATCCTCCAGCATTTCCTTATCATTCGGATCAATGATTGAAGAATCGATAGTGATGCGGCGCGCCTCTCCCTTGCCGGTGAGCACCGCCTTAACCATACCGCCTCCCGCACTGCCTTCGATTTCCATCTCACCCAGCTTTTCCTGCATTTCGACCATCTTCTTCTGCATGTCCTGGGCTTGCTTCATGAGTTTATTAAGGTTCATCACATGTCTCCTTAGTCGTTATTCACCATGGATTATCAGTGGTTCAAGAAACACTCAACGAACACCTGATAATGATTCACTTTCGGACGCTTTCTCACGTTCCTCCGGCAGCGTAATTTTTGTGATCTTTGCGTCCGGGAATGCTTCCATAATCTTTTGCACATCGGGATCGCGCAATACCTCTTCCTTTAGTGTGTCATAGGCGCGGGCTTGTTTCTGCTTGAGCGTCTCCTTAGCCTTGTCGTTCGTAACCGTCACGCCCCAACGCAATCCTGTCCATTCCTGGAGTTTTAAGATAAGCTTGTTGGGCAGATCGGTCGGCACCCCTTCGGAAAGGGCAAATTCCAAGCGTCGTGACGAAGCATCGAATATCGCCACGTGCACATCTTGAAGCCAGTTGTGTAACAAATGTTCGCCGTTTGCAGCGAACAGCTTCGTCAAATCCTCAAACGTCTTAAGCGAGGCCTCTATCGGTTCATGCAAAGAGTGCTTTTTTGCCGCATGCGTTTTCGACGCTTGGGTAAGCTCACGCTCTTTTATCTGCTTCACTAAATCGCCCGGCGGCGGCAACTCGGCAATACAGGCAAGCCGAACAAGTATCATTTCCGCCGCCATCAGCGGGCTTGGGGCAATCCTGGCTTCTCCAAGCCCCTTCACCAACATCTGCCACGCCCGCGCCAGATAAGGCAGAGAGAGCCGCTCCGCCAGCGCCTTGCCTTTCTTTCGCTCATGCTCCGAAACATGCACCGCCTCAGCCAACTCCGGAGTGATTTTTACTTGCGTGAGGAAGTGGGTTATTTCCAGCAGGTCTTGCAACAACATCAGCGGGTCGGCGCCGGAGCGGTAGAGTTCCCTGATCTGCTTCAGACCTTCAACCAGTTTTCCGCCTAGAATATTTTCGTAGAGTGCGAAGACCTGCTCTCTTCCGATCAGTCCCAGCATCGTGCGCACTGATTCCACGGTGACTGTTTCCGTTCCATGAGCAATAGCCTGATCAAGCAGCGAAAGTGCATCACGCACAGAACCTTCAGCTGCCATTGCAATAAGCATCAACGCCTGGGGTTCAGCTTTTACTCCCTCCTTCTGCACAATGGCAGAAAGGTGCTCAGCTAGAACGGAAAGCTCGACCCGCGCCAAATCAAAACGCATGCAGCGCGAGAGTATCGTAACCGGAATTTTTCGAATTTCCGTGGTGGCAAAGATAAATTTCACATGCTTCGGCGGTTCTTCCAGCGTTTTCAAGAGCGCGTTGAACGCGCTCTTGGAAAGCATATGCACCTCGTCAATGATGTACACTTTATATCGCGCCATTGCCGGAAGGTAGTACACGCTCTCAATGATCTCGCGTATGCTTTCCACCCCGGTGCGGCTGGCGGCATCCATCTCGATCACATCCACATGGCGATCTTCGGCGATGGCTTTGCAGTGTTCGCATGCGTTGCACGGGATCACTACCGGCGCCTGGCTCTTGCCATCCGGGCCGATACAATTTAACGCCCGCGCGATAATACGCGCCGTGGAGGTCTTGCCCGTTCCCCGAATGCCCGTTAAGATAAACGCATGCGCGATACGCCCGACTTCGATCGCATGAGTCAAGGTGCGCACCACCGCCTCCTGCCCAATGAGATCGACAAAGGTTTTCGGTCGGTACTTACGGGCCAGAACGATATAGTCGCCGGTGTTCGTTTTTTTCATAGAAAAGAAGTCGCTAGTTATTCGTTATGAGGTGCCGGCCAATCTTTGTTTGAACAACTGATAACTAAAAAAAGGAGACTGAACAGCGACCCAACTGCAATCCGTTACGGCTGCTTCCTTTCGGACCTGACCGGGTTGGCGGATCCGCTGCCCGCCGCCAGCCTCCCACCGCACAGGTATAGAAACTTGCGGCGAGAGTGGCAAGCTATAATGTGGTTTTAGAAAATAACTGGACCATTCTGTCCAATCATTGACCTACAGAAAAGAAAAAATCTGTCATTTTCCGCCGTTCGGTGCTATATATGCCGTCCCGACATGTAGCCTGAGAACGCCATGACTTTTTTGCAAAAACGCACTCTTGAACTCACAGGCCTGATGCTCGTTTTTCTCGGGGGGTTTTTCGCCGCAGCGCTTGTCACTTTTGATGCCGCCGATCCCTCGCTGAATCATGCCACCGATACAACCATCATTCATAACATAGGCGGCTTGGCGGGCGCATGGTTCGCTTATCCGTTGCTGGAGCTGATCGGTCTTTCATCCCTGATGCTCGTCATCACCCCGCTTGCATGGGGCGCTAAGCTTATCCGGAAAAACGCCATCCGCCGTATCTGGCTGCGCCTGAGCTTCCTGGCGCTTTCCATTCCATTTCTCTGCGGCGGACTGACATTGCTGGATGCGGTGATGGACGTGCCTGTCACGTGGCCTTCGGACAGTTTCGGCGGGTTCATCGGTATTTATCTGAATAGCGCGCTGGTGCCAACTATCGGATTTTATCCTTTCGCCGTTACTTCCGCCGTTCTGGCCCTTATTCTCGCATTCTACACATGGCACATCTCGCCGGCAGAGTGGCGATTTCTCGCCGGAAAAGCGTGGCAGACGTGCCGGGGCATATGGGTCGCATCGGCTTACGCCGCGGAGTGCATCCGCTACATATGGGGCCGATATAAGGGCCGCGCCACACCCAAGCCAAAACGGCCCCGGTCAAAAATCCAGAAGACAACGCGCGTGGTAGAGCCTATTCGAAAACGTCCTTCTATCAGTAAAAAGACGGAACAGGTTTCGATGGATCTCATAACGCCGGACGATTTTGTGCTGCCCTCGCTTGATCTCTTAAAAACACCCCCTCGAGGCAAGAAAGAAACCCTTAATGAAAGCGCTTTGACCCAAAACGCCGAACTTCTGGAAAGCGTGCTGGTGGATTTCGGCGTACAGGGTAAAATCACCCACGTGCACCCCGGCCCGGTGGTCACGCTCTATGAACTGGAGCCGAGTCCCGGCACCAAGTCCTCCCGCGTCATTGGCCTCGCCGATGATATTGCGCGTTCCATGAGCGCGGTATCGGCGCGCATCGCGGTGATTCCCGGTCGCAACGCCATCGGCATCGAGCTACCCAACGCAAGCCGCGAAACCGTCTATCTCCGCGAACTGCTCGAAACCGAGGAATATCAGGACAGCAAACACAATCTTGCCATCGCGCTTGGCAAAACCATCAGCGGCGACCCGATGATTGTGGATCTCGCCAAGATGCCGCACTTGCTGATCGCAGGCACCACCGGTTCCGGAAAATCCGTGGGCGTCAACGCCATGATTCTTTCGCTGCTATACAAATACAAACCCAACGAATGCAAGTTCATCATGGTTGACCCCAAGATGCTGGAGCTCTCCGTCTACGACGACATTCCGCACCTGCTGGCACCGGTAGTCACCGATCCCAAGAAGGCGATCGTGGCGCTCAAGTGGACCGTGAAGGAAATGGAAAATCGTTACCGGCTGATGGCCAATCTCGGCGTGCGCAACATGCACGGCTACAATAAGCAAATCGTCGAGGCGGCGAAAGCAGGGCAATCGCTCACCCGCTCGGTGCAGACAGGCTTCGATCCCGATACCGGCAAACCTATCATCGAAACCGTTCCGCTCGACATGAACCCTTTGCCCTACATTGTCGTGATCGTGGATGAAATGGCCGATCTGATGCTGGTGGCGGGGAAGGAAATCGAATCCTCGATTCAGCGCCTTGCGCAAATGGCGCGCGCCGCAGGCATTCACATCATCATGGCGACGCAGCGCCCTTCCGTGGATGTGATTACCGGCGTGATCAAGGCCAACCTGCCCACGCGCATCAGCTTCCAGGTAACCTCACGCATCGACAGCCGCACTATTCTAGGCGAGCAGGGCGCGGAACAGCTCCTCGGCATGGGTGATCTGCTTTATATGGCCGGCGGCAGCCGCATCACGCGCGTGCACGGACCCTTCGTGGACGATAAGGAAGTGGACAAGGCCGTGGCGTTCCTTAAGCAGCAAGGCAAGCCGTATTATATCGAAGACGTTACCGCCTCCGACGAGGAAGAAGGCGCGGAAGGAGCCGAGCCGGGCGAGAACGACTCGCTTTACGATCAAGCCGTGGATATCGTCAGCCGCGAGGGCAAGGCCTCCACGAGTTTTATCCAACGCCACCTGAAAATCGGCTATAATCGCGCGGCAAGCATTATCGAGCAAATGGAAAAAAGCGGCGTGGTCAGTCCGGCCAATCATGTCGGCAAGCGCGAAGTTTTGGTAAGGACAGATGCATAGACTTCAGAAAGCAGAAACCGGAAACCGGAAATCGGAATGGCATTGCGCCTTTTGGTTTCTGGTTTTTTTCTTGCCGGTTTTTGGTTTTTGCTTTTCACCCTTTTCTGTTCTCGCCCAGAGCGAAGCGGCACGCACGCAACTCTTGCCGCCCCCACCGGGCCAAACATTTAACGCAACGCCTTACGCTACTGATATCGCCCGGATAGAAGATTACCTGAACGATCTCAAAACCCTTAAATCACGTTTTATCCAAGCCGATCCCGGCCAGGGCGTCATCAGCAACGGAACGGTCTATCTCTCGCGCCCCGGCAACGCGCGCTGGGATTATATCTCACCCAGCAACGTGAGTATCATCGTCAATAACGATTCGGTGACCTACTACGACCGCGACCTCGACCAGATCAGCTACGGCAGCATGGATTCGCCGCTTACGAGCATTCTTACAAAACAAAATATTGCGCTGGGGAAGGCTGTGCTGATCCGCCATATCGGCAAGCTGGCGGAAAGCGACGAGCTTGAATTGACGCTTTCCGATCCCGGCATTACCGATGCAACGATTACCACGCTCACGCTGGTATTTCAGATCAATCCCTTCACGTTGAAACGCATCCGCCGCACCACCGAGAGCAATGAAACCATCACCGTCACTTTGCTCGATCCGCGCATCAACATCGAATTGGACGATAGCCTCTTTACCTTCAAGAATCCGCGCATTCATGAAAGAAAAAGGCGGAATTAAAGCGCGCTATGCCCATGGTTCACAATGGGTATATATTGACAAGGCGCGGATGTACCTGCTTAATGCGCGGCGCAAAACTCCGGCAGACAGGCTGAATTCGGCTCGGAAAACTATCACGTGCGAATGTGGAGGGGTGCTGGAGTGGTCGATCAGGCTAGTCTCGAAAACGGATGAAGTTATGCTATGGATGGGTGTCCGAGTGGTTTAAGGAGCTGCTCTCGAAAAGCAGTGTGGGCGTAAGTTCACCGTGGGTTCGAATCCCACCCCATCCGCCACGGCATGTGGCAAGAAAAAGCTCCATGGGACAGTTGTGGGACACTTCTAAATAACCCGTCACGAAATACTGACGAACTCGGCGATAGCAAAAGCGGTAGATGGCTATTATGTATTTCGTACTACGAGTGAAGAGTACGGAGAGGTGGCCGAGTGGTTTAAGGCAGTGCTCTTGAAAAGCACCGAAGATGAAAGTCTTCCGTGGGTTCAAATCCCACCCTCTCCGCCAGCAGCCAAGAGAATGCGCTGCGGGGTAGTTGGGAGAAAACCATTGCAAATGATCCCGATAATACGAAGGCGTTGTTATGCCATTTGAAGAAGAGATCGCCAGCCTTAACCAGGCATACTTTTTTCGTGAATTTACCTACTCAAATTCAAAGTTTCATTATCGCCCGAAAGAAATTGGCTCACAGGAAGTAGAGTTGGCTGACAGTCTTTTGTGGCTGGGAGGACACTTGATTATTTATCAGCTTAAGGAAAGGCTGCCTCAGAAAAATACGACGCCGCAAAAAGAAAGAGAGTGGTTTGAAAAAAGGGTGCTGGGAAAAGCGACCAAACAGGTTAGAGGCACTCTTCATTATCTAAAATCTCAATCCAATATCCCTCTTCAAAATCATCGAGGACATCAATTCAATTGAAGCCAGGCGGCTATAAAAACGATCCATAAATTGGTAGTGCATAAGCCTGTCCTCAGCGTGCCTCAAAATCTATTTAAAGAAAAATTTCACAATAGTGCGACCGCCGGGCTAATCCATGTGATACATGCCGGGGACTATGTGGGGATCATTAAAACGCTCCTGACGCCCGCTGAATTTATGGATTACTTGGCTTATCGGGAGGGGCTGATTGTAAAATGGGGAGATTATCTGCATGATTTGCCCGAACAGGCGTTGTTAGGACATTACGTTGGCGGAGATATTAATGAGCGCCCCGGGATTGATGATTCTCGTTACCTTAAAGAAATCGACCATAAAATTGAGCAATGGGATATTTCAGGCATTATCGGGTTATTTGCTGACCGTATTGTAACCACGCAGAATCCTAGCGATTATTATGAGGTAATTACTGCGTTGGCAGAATTGAAAAGAAATGAGCTTGCGGCATTTAAAGAAAGATTTGTGCTCTCTAAAACCAAAGCAAGGGTAAATGCATTTGTAACACCCTACCGGATCGCGTACCCAAGACTTAATCTAGGCTTCGTTTTTATTCCCATTACGAATGAACTTATTCCTCATCGTGCTCAAGCGCTCAAAAATTTTACGATAGCGCATAAATATGATCAGCAATTACAGAGATGCATAGGCATCACTTTTGCAGCCGATGACTCAGAGCATTATATGATTGATTGGTGTTTTGTAGAATGCCCTTGGAAATATGAAAAGGAATTTGAAGATTTCTTATTGGATAATAACCCTTTCAGGGAATTGAAAACGGTAGAACTGGCCCGTTATTCCGCGATAGCCTAAATAGACTGCATCTTGACGACACCTATTATGTCCATTATTCTGGACAAATGGACACTCAATATGCACTCGCGGCTTTTGCGGCACTTTCTCAGGAAACGCGCCTTAATGCTTTCCGTATCCTTGTGGAACACGGCAAAGAAGGCATCGCGGCGGGGCGCTTAAGCGAAAAACTCGGCATTCCGCACAACACCTTGTCATTCCATCTTTCGCATTTAAGCCAGGCCAGGCTGGTCACTTCCCGCAAGGCCAGCCGGAGCATGATCTATTTCGCCAATCTCAATGTGGTGCAGGCGCTGGTGCGCTTCCTTCTTGAAGATTGCTGCGCCGTGGACAAATCCACCTGTAAAGGCATCGAAAAGCTAATGAAGGCGTGCGTATGTTGAATGTTCTGTTTCTCTGCACCGGTAATTCTTGCCGCAGCATCATGGCCGAAGGCATATTGAATCATCACGGCAAAGGTAAACTTCGCGCATTCAGCGCTGGTAGCTTCCCTAACGGTAAAGTGCATCCGATGAGTCTTGCCACACTCTCGCGCCACGGCATGCAATCGCTGGGCTACGAAAGCAAGTCATGGGACATATTCAAAGACCTGGTTGATCTCGATATTGTCATCACCGTCTGCGATAACGCGGCGGGCGAACAATGTCCCATTTTTCCCGGCAACCCAATCAAGGCGCATTGGGGCGCGCCCGACCCGGCGCATTTCCAAGGCACGCAAGCCGAGATCGAAGCGGAGTTTGACCGCGTGTTCGGCATTTTAGAGCGTCGCATCAAGGCACTGGTGGCATTGCCGGTGAATAGCATGGATAAAACCGCGCTCGTTGAAAAACTGAACGCGATAGGCGAGCTATGACACGCGCGCGCCGCCTCACCGCCGAAGCCATCGGCACCGCCTTCCTGCTGGCGGCGGTGATCGGCTCCGGTATCATGGGAGAACGCTTGGCCGGTGGCAATGTCGCGATCGCATTGCTGGCGAATACGCTGGCAACCGGCGCAATGCTGGTGGTGCTGATTCTCACCTTCGGCCCCATCTCCGGCGCGCATTTCAATCCCGCCGTGACGCTGGCCGATGCGTCGCAGGGCGGCATCGCTTGGCGGGAAGTGCCGGGTTATATACTGGCGCAGATCATCGGCGCGTTCATCGGCGTGGCATCGGCGCATCTGATGTTTGGGGAGCCATTATTTGCCGCCTCCCAACATGCCAGGGCGGGCGGCGCGCAGCTATTCAGTGAGTTTATCGCTACGTTTGGCCTGGTCGCGGTAATTTGGGGATGCGCACGCCAGCGCTCTAGCGCCGTCCCGTTTGCAGTCGCCGCCTATATCACCAGCGCGTATTGGTTTACTGCTTCCACCTCGTTCGCCAATCCCGCCGTAACGCTTGCACGTTGCCTAAGCGATACCTTCGCAGGTATCCGCCCGGTGGACGTACCAGGTTTTATTGTCGCACAGCTGGCTGGTGCGGCAGTGGCGACAATTTTATTTCGCTGGCTTGTGCCTAGTCTGCCTAAGCATGCCGATGAGGTAGTTGTGCCGCATAAATAGAGGGCTTAAGCGGAAGGCGTTAACGCCCTACGTCTATCTCTTCCGGCTGACCTTCGATTGCGTTATATGCCTGGTCACGGTAATCTATGCTGCGGTATTTCTTGAAGGAGAACAATATGTCAGCCCTGCTTGATCTGAGCGGAAAGAAAGGCCTGGTCGTCGGCATCGCCAATGAGCAAAGCATTGCCTATGGCTGCGCGCGAGTATTCCGGCAGGCGGGCGCGGAGCTGGCGGTCACCTATCTCAATGCCAAGTCGGAACCGCATGTGCGCCCGTTGGCAGAAAAGCTGGGCGTGCCGATCATCCTTCCTCTGGACGTGCAGGACGATACGCAAATGCAAGCAGTGTTTGCCGCCATAGGCGAGCGCTGGGGCAAACTTGATTTCCTGCTGCACTCTATCGCCTTTGCGCCGAAAGCCGATCTGCAGGGCCGCATAACCGATTGTTCGAAGGAAGGATTCGGAAAAGCCATGGATATTTCCTGCCATTCATTCATGCGCATGGCGAAGCTGGCCGAGCCGCTGATGAAAAACGGCGGAAGTCTGCTCACCGTTTCCTATATGGGCGGAACGGAAGTGGTGGAGCATTACGGCTTGATGGGGCCGGTCAAGGCAGCGCTGGAATCTACTACGCGCTACCTGGCGGCAGAACTGGGGCAGAAAAATATCCGCGTCAATGCGCTTTCTCCCGGTGCGATTGCAACGCGCGCCGCGTCCGGCATTACCGGATTCGATGACATACTGAAAACATCCCAGGCCAAAGCGCCTTTGCACCGGATGATCGACCTGAACGATATCGGGAATATGGCGGCATTTCTGGTGAGCGATTTGAGCAAGAACATCACCGGCGGCGTGCATGTCATCGATGCGGGATACGAGGTGGTAGATTAATGTTCGTCAGCTTCCTGTCCATATCCGCGCTAAGCCTGCTGGTCATTGCCGTCACTAGCCTGATTACCTATGAAATTCTGCGTTACGTATGGAATCTGCTGCCACGCATGCACATTACACCTCGTTTGCGCGTGCTGCTCATCATCGTACCCATTTTCGCCACTCATATCATCAGCATTTGGATTTATGCCGGGGTCTATTTTCTGGTAGAAAATTTCACGGGCTTTGGCCATTTGACCGGCAGCATCGCTCCGGCGGCGCTGACTTATGAGAGTTTCATCGAGCGGCTGTATTACTCCGCTTCCACCTATGCCTCCTTGGGTTTGGGCGATATCGTGCCAACCAAGGATTTGCGGATGTTGAGCAGTGCCGAAGTGCTGAATGGGCTGGTCATGATCGGCTGGACGATCTCGTTTACCTATCTCACCATGGAGCAGTTTTGGTCGCTGCCCCACCGTCGCCGTAACAAAGGAGAATGATATGAGCAACGTCAACGTCTGCCTTACGTCGGACGAAGTTTCCAATCATAAATTCGAGAAGTGGCTGCTGAATAAGGCAAAGGGGCTCAAGCCCATCAAAACCGCCATCGTGCATCCGGTGGATGCTTTCTCCCTTACCGGGGCGATAGAGGCCGCAAAGGCGGGTATCATTGATCCAATACTGGTGGGGCCGGAAATCAAAATGCGCAAAGTGGCGCAGGAAGCGAAAGTAAATCTGGACGCCTATACGCTATTTCCCACGCAACACAGCCATGCTGCCGCCACTGCCGCCGTGGAAATGGCACTCCAGGGGAAAGTGGAAGCGCTGATGAAAGGTAAGCTCTCCACCGAGGAAATGATGGAGGCGGTGGTGAACAAGGAAAAGGGGCTGCGCACCGGAAGGCGCATGAGCCATGTCTTTGTGCTGAATGTACCGCGCTATCCCAAGCCGCTGTTCCTGACCGACGCGGCTATCAACATCCGGCCCACGCTGATGGAAAAGAAAGATATCGTGCAGAATGCCATTGATCTGTTCCATGCCTTGGAGATGGGCACGCCGAAGGTGGCGATTCTATCGGCGGTGGAGTTCGTCACCGAAAAACTGCCCTCCACCCTGGATGCCACCGCTCTTTGCAAAATGGCCGAGCGCGGACAGATTACCGGCGGTGTGCTGGACGGCCCGCTGGCTTTCGATAATGCGGTATCGGCGGAGGCGGCAGCCATCAAGGGTCTTACCTCACCGGTCGCTGGCGATGCCGATATTCTGGTCGTGCCCGACATCGAGTCCGGCAACATGCTCTACAAGCAGCTGCGCTATTTCTCCGGCGCGCAGGGCGCAGGCGTTGTCATGGGCGCGAAAGTGCCCATCATCCTGACCTCGCGCGCGGGAGACGCGGAAAACCGGGTCGTTTCTTCCGCCCTGGCGCTGCTTTACGCGCGAAGGAAAGTCATATGAGCGTTATCCTCACCTGCAATGCCGGTTCCACCAACACCAAGCTCGCGGCCTTCGATGCGAAAACATTGGAGCGCAAAGGACATACGGTAGCGCATAACGCGGCGGAAACCACGGAGTGGATATGTTCCATCGGCGAATACGGCATCGCCGCCATCGGTCACCGCGTGGTACATGGCGGGCGGGAATTTACGCGACCGGTGCGGTTGGATGACACTATATTGGAGAAGCTTAAAGCCTTTATTCCTTTGGCGCCGCTGCACCAGCCCGCCGCGCTGCACCTGATCGAGGAAACGCGGCGGCTTTATCCGAATGTGCCGCAAATCGCCTGTTTCGATACCGCATTCCATCATACCATGCCGGAAATTGAGCGCCGCCTGCCGCTGCCG
>CAZXYG010000008.1:37013-42099 GCA_964644885.1 uncultured Rickettsiales bacterium | reverse complement strand
GCAAGGTTGGCATAGATAGTATCGGGAATGATTTTGAGCAGCCACGCTGTATACCCGGCGGCGATTGCCATCAACAGGCTATAAGCGTACGCGCGCAGAGAAAACTGCCGTTTCCCTTTACGCAGCAACCATTTGATATTCACGCGTGCCTTAGGAAAATTCATCAAAGATTTTTGTGATGATGCCAGCAGATGGATGGCATTGAAGCGCAAAAGATTCCACCAGAGTTTCAGAGTATAAGCCAAGCGGCAGCAAAACTTTTGACAGTACCTTTTAAGAAGCATCCGCATTGTTTTTCTTATTCGCCGATGTTTGACCATAACGCAACATTACACTTTAATCCCCGGTAAAATTTCCGTAAAGGGAAACCGCTTAAATATAAAATTTTTATAAAGAGTACTCTCCCCAAACCGCATATGCAGCATGAAAAATGCTTCTGTTCTAAAGTGGAGTATGTGTCAGGCAGATTTTTGGTGGCGATGAAACCATTCTTTTGTACCGCCACGATAATCGTTCACATCCAAGAATCCGGCTTCTTCCAGCCTCTCGGCGGCTTGAGAAGAAGCGGTACAATTAAAACCAGCGCAATACACAACGATCTTCTGGTTCTTGGAAACAACGTGCTCTCTCACCCGGCCTATAAAATCGGGATCTTCCACCGGAATATTGAGAGAACCTGGTATGCGCTCCAATGCATGTTGCCGCTCCGGCAACACATTGATAAACAGAAAATGCTCCTGCGGATTCATTAGCATGTCCTGCAGTTCCTGTTGAGTCAACGTGTTCATAGGTACCTCCGTATTTTGAAGGAAGCGCCGTCGGAAGGTCCAGCGCTTCCTCCCTTCTCTCCCCTGGAAGCTGTTAATAACTTCGAGGCTGTTGGCTTTCACTCTGGCTGCCGCCCATCGGACTACCACCGGCATTCAGCTTGATTACCGTGGCGGAAGCAATCTCTTGTCCCATGCCCAGTGCTTTGGATTTTACCTTGCCATCCACCGACACCTGGTCGCCCTTGGTGACGGAGAGGGCTTGCGTGGCCTCGACGTCAATTGTTTTGCCGGTGCTGTCTTGCAAGGTAAAGTTTTTCTTGTCATCCACGGATGCCACAATGCCCTGGATTGTAACCTGCCCATCCTTTGGCAGTTCACTGATCGATTTAACCGGCGTGGCAAATGCGCTCGAAGCTAAGATCGTTCCAGCCGCGAGGCCAATAGTAAGTACATATTTCACATTCATGACATGACTCCTTAACTTTGGTTATCATCTGCACTACTTGACAGACAGCGCTATACTCTATTTTCTCGTATAAAATTTCAGTTCGGGTTCGTTAGGATCCGTATAAAAGAAATATAAATTTCAGCTTCTGCCGTTTCGCTTATATTTTTTTTACACCCGGCGACAGCCTCTCTTACAGCGTCTTTATATGTGCCATGTCATCCTTCGAAAGAAAGGGGGGAGTGTTATGACACGGGTATATATTCAGTTTTTAAATGCTGCGTTAGTAACCATATTCGTGTTCATGGTTATCGCATTGAGCGGCTGCGAAGTACTGGTGGCCTCAGCTGCTGGTGTGGGGGCGGGTTATTTCGTCGCCAAAGAAGAGCGTCCTGCCAAGCAGGTCTTGAGCGATGCCTCCATCACGGGAGAAATTAAAACGAAATACGTTCAGGATGAAACCGTAAGCGCTTTCGATATCAATGTGGATACCTATAACGGCAACGTCACCCTTTCCGGCAGCGTAAGCAGTCCGGAGGAAGTTCAGAAAGCTGTAGGCATCGCCCACAGCGTGAAGGGAGTGAAGATGGTGACGTCCGAACTGACCGTGGCGCCTCAGAGTTCTTAATGAAAGAGGTATAAAATGCCGGAAGGATTACACCACTATGAAAAACACGAAGCAAGCCCTTATGCCGTTTTCTCCCCACCAGGATTTCCGCCATACAACCCGACAAATAATAACGAGGACATAAGCGGTCTTTATACCGCCGCGGCCAGCAAGGATGACATCGCCACCATGCGTTCGTTGCGGCAGGAATACAGCAATGAAATCAGTACGCGCCTATCTGGCGGTGTTTTTCCATGCCGTGGATCAAGAGCATGTTCCGATGCTGAAGGAGCTGGCGAATGCGCCCATTGACGATGTGTTTGCTGATTCACACTACCGCGGCAATATCCGCCGTCAGATATGTCTCACGGGGCATCATACGCCCATTGAAGTGGTCTGCGCCCTGCCGGGGATGGATACGCCGTAGAACCCAATACGGCCCCTGATTTCTAGCCAACACCAATCCAGAAATACACAATAGGAAAGGAGGCGTCTTATTATGAAGATAGCCACGCAACACATGTTTTTTTTCGATCTGAGGTACATTTTCGCCGGCATTCTTGCGTTCGGCGTCTTCGCCGCACCATTCCACAATGCGTGGGCAAACATTCCCTATCAGAGCCCCTATTACACACAGGAGCAATATAACGCACAGTACTACCGCTATCTAAGAGATTACAGTCAGTTCTACAACATTCCCGAGCCCTACTATCCGGGATACAATCCAAAGGAGCAGGATACAAAAAGCAATAACCGCGCACTCATGCCCTACATGGAGCAGAATCAGCTCTATGAATATTATTTGGAATAACCATGATATCAATGGGGTTAGCAAAATATTGATACTGTTTTGTTACTATCAGACCCCAATCCAAAACCCTTGTGTAATGCCGAGTTCCAATAGCATCCAACATGTGCGGCCCAAACTTCCTTCAATATCGTCAGATACAGTCTAGAAAACATAGAATAGAGGCTTCACCTGGCTAACGAAAGAAGCATGCCTGTTATCGCCTAACGCAAACCATCTCTTCTGTATTGAATCCCTCACGTAGCGATTTTATGCCAAATAATGCAGCGACCGGCATTACGACGCTTTTCATTCGCGCCCATATCGGCTATGTGTTGCTGCGGTTCGCGTGATAATCTCTATCTGGAAGACACATGAAATTCATCCCCTTGCAACCCATTCCCAGCGATATCGCCATTGATTTTCTCGGTAAGAAATGGCTGGCGTTCGGCCTTTCCATCTTTCTTATCCTCGGCACGTGTGTTCTGCTCGCCACGCGCGGCCTGAATTACGGCATTGATTTCAGCGGCGGCATCGTCATCGCAATCCGCACGCCGGAGACGGTAAAGCTGGATACTCTTCGCACCCTTCTTTCCAATCCGGAGTTCGGCGAAGTGTCCTTGCAGCATATCGGCAGCAACCGCGATATTCTTATTCGATTGCAGGCGATCTCCGGAGTTGCGGATGCGCAGGCAAAAGCCATCGCGCACGTTAAGCGGATACTCGCCGAAAATGTTTCCACGAACATTGAATATCGCAAAGTGGATTATGTAGGGCCGCAAGTCGGACGGGAACTGATCATGGCCGGCGCGCTATCGCTGGCGCTCGCTTTTGCAGGCATTGCGATTTACATCTGGTTGCGCTTCGAACTGCAATACGGCATCGGCGCCCTGCTGGCGATAATCCATGACGGCATTCTTACCATCGGCTTCTACAGCCTTTTCGGAATTGAATTCAACCTGACTTCCGTGGCGGCGATCCTGACCGTGATCGGCTATTCGGTTAACGACTCGGTGGTGATTTACGACCGTATCCGGGAAAACTTAAGAAAATACAGAAAAATGCCGCTCGAGGAGTTGCTCAACAGCAGCCTTAACAGCACTCTTTCCCGCACCATTCTTACAGCCGGGAGCGTGATAGCGGCGCTGGTGGCGTTCGTCCTGTTCGGAGGCGAAGTAATCCGGGGATTCAGCCTGGCCATGCTGTTCGGGGTGCTGGTGGGAACGTATTCCTCCATCTATATTTCAGCGCCGGTGCTTATCTTCATTAACCCGCGCCAACTTCATCCGGCCGGGAAGGCTGCCTGACGCATTGCCGCCGCCCCATGACAATCATCAGGGATTACGCGCACTGTCCTGATAAAGCCAGAAATGCCGTGCTCGCGCTAGGCAATTTCGACGGTGTGCATCGTGGACATCAAGCGGTCATCTCCAGAGCCACCGACATCGCTAAAAAGTATGGCCTACCTTCGGCGGTCATGACGTTTGAGCCGCATCCGCGCGCGGTGCTCGTTCCCGGCACACCGCCCTTCCGCATTTCTTCCTTCCGTCAAAAAGCGGAGAAAATCCTGGCGCTGAGAATCGACTTTCTGTTTGCAGCGCATTTTACCTCTGGTTTTTCCCAATTATCCGGAGAAGCATTCGTCAGGGACGTGCTGAGGCATCATTTATCTGTTTCTCACGTGGTGGTCGGACACGATTTCATCTTCGGCCATAAACGCTCCGGCAACACCGCGCTGCTCGAGCGGCTTTCCCGCGAGATGAATTTTTCCGTGACCCAGGTACATCCAGTAACGGTAGAAGGCCAGGCTTTTTCCTCCACGCGGATACGGGCATTGCTCCGGCAGGGCGATATCCCTGCCGCGTGCGCCATGCTTGGGCATGCATACGAATTGGAAGGCCGCGTTATCCGAGGCGAGCAAAACGGAAAAAAATTGGGTTTTCCAACCGCCAATATGCGCCTTAAAAATTACCTCCCGCCTGCGTTCGGCGTTTATGCGGCGGAAGTCTACAGCGATTCCTGGCGCAAGGCTGTGATAAACATCGGCAAAAAGCCGACTTTCGGCGAGCATCAACCGCTATTGGAAGCGCATCTTCTGGATTTCAATGAGAATCTCTATGGCCGAAGAATTACGGTACGGATCCACGCATTCCTGCGCGCCGAACAAAAATTCGACAATATAGAATCTTTAAAAACGCAGATTGCCCGTGACTGCGAAACGGCGCGCCAGTATTTTGAAAAAAATATTCAAAAGGCTTGATCATGTTCCTTGTTGCCACTCTTGTTGCATTTCTTGTCTTTCTCCTCGATCAGTGGAGCAAATGGTATTTTATGGAAATTCTGAACATTGCCGAAAACCCGATTGCGCTCACGCCCCTTTTTAACCTGATCATGGTATGGAATAAAGGTATCAGTTTCGGGTTATTCAACGACACCTCTTATTCCCAGTATGATTTTTCAGGTATCGCCGTTGCCAT
>CAZXYG010000008.1:24354-37003 GCA_964644885.1 uncultured Rickettsiales bacterium | reverse complement strand
TGCATTGGCTGCGCGTCATCACGCATATTTTTCCTGCCGTGGCCATCGGCCTCATTATAGGAGGTGCTTTCGGAAACGTCGCGGACAGGCTCCGCTATGGCGCGGTAGCCGATTTTTTTGACGCGCATGCCGCCGGGTGGCATTGGCCCGCGTTCAACATTGCCGACGCTGCGGTATTTACAGGCGCCGTGATGTTATGTATGTACATGCTACTGCACAAAGAAGGGGATCGTCGTGAGTGAGTGGCCATTCACGCCAGTGCTACCAAACCGGAGAGTCCAGATGAAAAAATTTTGTACCGCTCTTTCAACCTTCTTGTTGCTTGCAGCATGCAGCGGCGGCGAAGTGCGGCGCAGTATAGGGCTGGATCAGGAGGCCCCGGATGAATTCATGGTCCTTTCGCGCCCGCCGCTCAGCGTTCCACCGGATTTTAACTTACGGCCCCCTGGGGAAGGGGAAGAGCAAGATGGCACGGACATTATCGGCGAAGCGCGGGAGGCCGTCTTTAAATCACCGCAGTCCGGCGCTATGACAAACGATTCCGCTACCCGTGAGCTGCTTAAAAATGCCGGCGCAGACAAAGCGGACTCCGCCATCCGGCAAACACTTATCAAGGAGCACAACGCCCGCATTACGCCGCCTACGCGCGAACCTAGCTTCTTTGAATCCGTGAAGAAAAAACTGACTCCGCAGGATGAACCCCTAGTGGACGCTTCCGCCGAAAAGGAGCGCCTGAAGAAAAACAAAGACGAAGGAAAGCCGGTCACCGAGGGGGAAACGCCCGTCATTAAGCCGGAGGATAAGGGTGTTCTCAATCAATTGCTCGACTAGGTTCTGCTGTAAAGCTCTACAGCGGCTTACTGCAAGTGCTTTTGGCGCTCGTGCATGAAGGCCCGCCGCTTTTGGATTGGCATTGTTGTTGTTCTCGTCCTTGCCGCCATCTGGTTTCGGCACGGTGAAAAAAGCCTAAGAAGCGAGCGCTTTACTCTTTCCAACGGCCTGGAATTCATCGTCATTCCATACGGCGAAGTGCCCGCCGTAACCCATATCGTATGGTATAAAGTTGGCGCAAAAGATGAACGCCCCGGTAAAACCGGCGTGGCACATTTTCTGGAGCATCTGATGTTTAAGGGCACAGTGAATCTAAAGCCCGGAGAATTCTCGGAAATCGTCGCCCGATTGGGCGGCAACGAGAACGCCATCACCTCGCAGGATTACACCGTCTATTTCCAGAATATCGCCCGGCAGCATTTGGAGCGCGTTATGGAACTGGAAGCCGATCGCATGCGGCATCTGAATTTCGACGATACGTCTTTCAAGAATGAGCAGCAAGTCGTGCTGGAGGAACGCAGCAGCCGTATTGAAAACAGCCCGCGCGCACGACTGATGGAGCAGATGAACGCCGCTCTGTTCGGCGCGCATCCTTATGGTCATCCGGTCATAGGCTGGAGGCCGGAAATCACAGCGCTTACGCCAGAAGACGCACGGCAGTTCTACGGCACCTGGTATGCGCCGAATAACGCCGTAGTGGTGGTTGCCGGAAACATTACCGCCCGCGAACTGAAACCGCTCGCGGAAAAATACTACGGCGCTCTCCCTTCTTCTATTCCGCCATCTGGAAATAAGCCTACCGTACCGGAAGTAAGCGCGCCGCACACTATTCAAATGTCCCATGAAGCGGTGATCGAGCCGGAATGGATACGCAGCTACATCGCGCCTAGCGCCGCGCAAGGCGATACCGATCTTAGCTTGCCGCTGTCCGTTCTGGCCTACGTGCTGGGTGGCAGCGAAACAAGCCGCCTTTATCAAGAATTGGCCGTTACGCAGGGCGTCATTATTGATGCCGCAACGTTTTATGACCCTGTCGCGGCGGAACACACTTCCTTCATGTTGCATGTATTCCCGAAGACAACCGTTAGCCCCACCAAACTGGATCAATCGATAGAAGGCGTCATAACGAATATAAAAGAACATGGCATAACGCATGAGGAACTGGAGCGCGCAAAGTCCCTGCTTCGCGCCAATGTTATTTTCAGCCGGGACAGCTTTCAAGAAATGGCTTTCATGTATGGAAAAGCTCTGGTTGCAGGGCTTCCAATCAGCTATGTGGAGCGTTTTACCGACAGAATTGATTCCGTTACCGCGGAACAGGTGAAAAAAGCGGCAAGCGAAATCTTAATAAGAGAACGCTCCGTTACGGGACTGCTTGTTCCGCAAGTCACAAGAAAGAAAAAACCATGAGATTTATTACTCATATGCATAGGCCGTATGCATTCGCAGCTTCCTTCTTTCGGCGGAAGGGGTTCTATGGCGTATGTTTTTTCATTTTGATTGTCGGGTCTACGGTGACGTTCGCCTCCGATGCAGCCGTTACCTATCCCCATATCAAGAAAGTCACCACAAAAAAAGGTTATAACGCCTGGTTGATTGAGAATCATACTCTGCCAATCGTCAACTTGCGTTTCACCTTCCGGAATGCGGGATCGGCATACGACCCCGAAGATAAGCAAGGCCTGGCTTATATGGTGGCGCGAATGTTGCAAGAGGGCGCCGGCGACCTTGCTTCGCTAGCATTTAAAAAGCGTTTAGAGGCGTTAGCCGTTGATCTGGACACGGATATTGATGACGATTATTTCTATATTTCCATCAGGGTTCTAAAAGAAAACCTTCCTAAAGTTTTTGAGCTTCTCAATCTGATGCTTACCCGGCCCATGTTTCATCCGGAGGATCTGAAAAGAATACGCACGGAAACCATCCTTTCTCTCGCCAAAGAGAAAGAAATTCCTGATCGCATCGCCACTAAAGCATGGAATAAAATCGCGTTTGAAAAACATCCTTACAGCTATGAGGAAAAAGGCACGGAGAAGACTTTAGCTGCCCTGACACGCGAAGACATGATGCATTTCGTGAAGCAACATATTAACATTTCGGGCAGCAACATATTGATCAGCGCGGCAGGCGATAGCACTACCCACGACCTTGCTTCGTTGCTCGATGAGCATCTGACGCTTCCGGAACATCCCGGCAATGGGCAGGCGGCGCTGCCGGAATATGCAGGGCTGGAGCGGGCGCGAACTGAAACCGTCTTCCATCCAGCCGGGCAAACCATTATTGTCTTTGGCCAGCGCGGCCTAAAATACGATCACCCGGATTACTATGCCGCCCACGTGCTGAATTATATTCTTGGCGGCGGCGGCTTTCAATCGCGTATGGTGACGGAAATAAGAGAAAAACGCGGTCTTGCCTATACCATTTACACCGATTTGATTCCACTCGCGCATGCGGCGGTTGTACAGGGCTATATAGCCACGCGGCACGAAGAGGCTAAAATAGCCCTTGAATTAATCAAAGAAGAAATTCACCGCATAAAGCAGGATGGCATAACGGCGGAGGAGCTGAAAGCCGCAAAGGAATACCTTATCGGCTCCTATCCCCTGCGCATGACGAGCAGCAGCAAACTCGTGAATATGATGGATTTTATCCAGCGCAACCGCTTGGGCAGCGATTTCATGGAGCGGCGGAACGCCTTGGTGGATGCCGTGACCACCGGTGATGTAAACCGCGTCGCAAAAACGTTGCTTGAACCGGACAAGCTCGTTACTGTAATCGTCGGCCAGTAATGCTCTACACCCATGACATCGCGGGCTGTTTCGGCGACCTGCTTTCCGAGCGCATATTTCGTACAGCGATTGGGAACGCCGCACCGGCCCTGGATGCGCTTCGCGAGGAAAGGAAAGCGGGCGCTCTTTCGATGCTTTCCGTGGCAGAATCAGAGGAAGGGCTGCGGGATATCGAGGAACGCGCCACCGCCATCCGCAAGAATTTCAAGACGCTTTACGTGCTCGGCACCGGCGGATCCAGCCTTACCGGACAAGCGCTGGCCGGGCTGAAAACCTCTCAGGATAGGGTGCGGTTCATTACCTCCATTGATCCTGATGCCATTGCCGCGTTACTCAAGACCATCGATTTCAAGCAGAGTTTTTTTCTGGTCATCAGTAAATCCGGCGGCACGCTTGAAACGCTGGCGCAAGCGCTGATTTTTACCGCCGCCTGTGGAAAGCATTGCGGCAAAGAAAAAATCAAGGAGCACTTTCTATTCCTTAGCGATCCAAAGGAAAGCCCGCTGCGGAGGCTTAGCAAGGCATTGAATATCCCTGTTATGGACCACCATCCGAAGGTGGGGGGGCGGTTTTCAATCTTCACCAATGTGGGGCTTTTACCAGCCGCCGTGGCTGGCCTGGACATCGCGGCCATCCGCAAGGGCGCGGCGGAAGCGTTGCAGGCGGGAGTTGATGCCGAATCCGAACCGTTAAAAGGCGCGGTGCTGTACCATCTGCTGACGCAGAAAAAAATCTCCGTCGCCGTGTTCATGCCCTATATTGACCGGCTGGCAGGCTTTACCGCCTGGGTGCGTCAGGTAGGAGCGGAAAGCCTCGGTAAACAGGGCAAGGGTTTGACTCCGGCAACCGCCTCCGGCCCGCTAGATCAGCACAGCCAGCTTCAGCTCTGGCTCGATGGGTCGAGGGATAAATGGCTTACGCTGTTCACAATGGATATGGTGGACAAAGGATCTGCATTTGATTCTTTTGAGCCGATGCTAAAGAATAAAAATCTCGGTGACCTGCTTGCCGCCGAGCAGGAAGCAACCAGGCAGACCCTTATTCACAACAGCATCCCCACCCGGAATTTTATAATAAAGAAACTGGATGAACGAGCACTTGGCGCTCTCTCCATGCACATGATTCTTGAAACGCTCCTAACGGCAAAACTGCTTGGCATCAACCCGCTCGACCAGCCCGCCGTGGAAGAGGGGAAGGTGATTGCTCGGAAATTATTAGCAGGAGAAGAAATGTGACCCTCCGCCTTCTGCCGCCTGTACTGATAAACCGCATCGCCGCCGGAGAGGTAGTGGAGCGGCCCGCTTCCGCGGTCAAGGAACTGGTGGAGAACGCCCTAGACGCGGGCGCGGCCACGGTCGATATCATGCTGGAACGCGGCGGCCGCAATTTGATCGCCGTGCGCGACGACGGCATTGGCATGAATGCGGAGGAATTGGCACTGGCGGTAGAGCGCCATACCACCTCCAAACTGGATGGGGACGACCTGTTCAATATCCGGCATTTCGGCTTCCGCGGCGAGGCGCTGCCTTCCATCGCCTCCGTCAGCCGCATGCGTATCGTGAGTTGCGCGCGGGGTACGGACGAAGCCTGGGAAATCGCGCTGGAGGGCGGCGAGAAGCAGCCGGTTACACCCGCCGCGCACGACCAGGGCACCACGATGGAGGTACGCGATCTGTTCTTCGCCACGCCGGCGCGGCTTAAATTCCTCAAGGCCGAGCGCACCGAAACGCAGCATGCGGCGGAGGCCGTGCACCGGCTGGCCATGGCCCATCCGCTAGTGGCGTTCAGCCTCACCGCCGACGGGCGGAAACTTTTCCGCTTTTCCGGTGCTGCGCTGGGCGCCGCCGCCGATGCGCGCCTTACGCGGCTCGGCGATATTCTTGGCCGGGATTTCATGGATAACGCGCTGAAAATCGACGCGGAGCGCGAGGGTGCGCGGCTTTCCGGCTATGCGGGCCTGCCCACGTTCAACCGCGGCACGGCGGCGGCGCAATATCTGTTCGTCAATAACCGACCGGTGAAAGATCGGCTGCTCCTGGGCGCGATCCGCGCCGCCTACCAGGATTTCCTGGCGAAGGACCGCTATCCCGCCGTGGCGCTGTTCCTCGAACTGCCGCCGGAAGAGGTGGACGTCAACGTGCATCCCGCCAAGGCTGAGGTGCGCTTCCGCGACGGCGGCACGGTGCGCGGGCTGATCGTGGGTGCGCTCAAGCACGCCCTCGCTGGAGCCGGGTTCCGCAGCGCCACCACGGGGTCGGTGGCGGCACTCAGCGCGTTTACCTCCGGTGTTCAGAAATTTCCACAGGCCTCTCACCGCCCGCATTTCGCCGAGCCGCAATCCGCGTATCGCTCCCTAGCGCTCCAGCAACCCGCTCTGCCCATGGCGAACATTCCTCCCCTTGCCCGCGCGGCGGAACCTGAGCCTGTCGCCGAAACACGCGATGATTACCCGCTCGGCGTGGCGCGCGGACAATTGCATGAAACCTATATCGTGGCGCAAACCGCGAACGGACTGGTGATCGTCGATCAGCATGCCGCCCATGAACGGCTGGTGTACGAGAAAATGAAACAGGCGATCGCCCGCGAAGGCATCGGGACGCAGCCGCTCCTGATCCCGGAAGTAGTGGAACTAGGCACGGCGGAGCGCGACCGGCTCCTGGAAAACAGAGAAACGCTGGCAAAGCTCGGGCTGGTGCTGGAGCCGTTCGGCGAACAAGCCGTCGTCGTACGTGAAACCCCTGCCCTGCTGGGCGACGTGGATGCAAAGCAATTAACGAAAGATCTCGCCGACGATCTCGCCGAATCCGGCCAGGCGCTTTCGCTGCACGAGGCGCTCACGCACATCTGCGGCACCATCGCCTGCCACGGCAGCGTGCGCGCCGGGCGGCGGCTCAACGTACACGAGATGAACGCCCTGCTGCGTGAAATGGAAGCTACGCCGCATTCCGGCCAATGCAACCACGGCCGCCCGACCTACATCGAGCTAAAACTTTCGGATATCGAAAAACTCTTCGGACGGAGCTGATGCAGCTCCAATATCTCCTCTTCGACCGGCGGGTGAAGAAACTGCACCGCAAGCGCGCCGCAAAACTGCTGAATGCGGATAATAATCATCTGCTCAAAGAAGTGGTGGAACGGCTGATCGAACGGCTTACGTACGATATCACGCCCGCTTTTGCAAACGCACTGCTGATCGACTGCACTATGCCAACGCTGGTGAATTATCTGAGTGAGAGGCAGGGTACGAAGCATATTGCTTGCACAAAGGAAGAGGAAAATGCCAACGGAGAATATTTGCCATTTGAACCGGAATCCTTCGATCTTGTTTTAAGCTTCATGGGATTGCACTGGATCAACGACGTTCCGGGATACATGGCGCAAATCCAGAAAATATTGAAAAAAGACGGTTTGTTTCTGGCTTCCTTCCCCGGCGGAAAAACCTTGCACGAACTCCGCCATGCCGCTCTGGAAGCCGAGAGCGCGCTGAAAGGCGGCGCCAGCCCTCGTGTTTCACCCATGGTGGACGTACGCGATGCCGGCGCATTGCTTCAACGCGCGAGATTTTCTCTTCCTGTTTCCGATAGCGAAATCATCACTATGCTTTACAAGGATGCTTTTGCGCTGATGCGCGATCTACGCGCTATGGGCGAAAGCAACGCCTTGCTCAAGCGGGAAAAAACCTTCACCTCGCGGCGCATACTAAGTGCCATCGCCGAAAAATACAGAGAACTTTACGCCAATGCGGAAGATTTTCTTCCCGCGACTTTTGAAATTGTCACATTGACGGGGTGGAAAGGATAATCTTCCCCGCATGCTTAAAGGCCTGCATGCGTTCGTGCGCTTTACCGGATTTTTCCAGAGAAAAGACGGAATCAATGACCGGCTTTATTTTTCCTGATTCTATCAAAGGCCAAACCACAGTGTGCAAGGATTGCGCCAGACTGTAAATCTCTTTCTCACTGCGCGAACGCAAGGCAGATCCGATCCATGTAAGATTTTTTAGCAGCAGCGGGGCGGCATTGATTTCGGCCTTGGCGCTTTCGATAAAGCCGATGCTGATAATGCGCCCGCCATTGGCGGCAAGCTTCAGGTGTTTCTGAAAATAGCCGCCGCCGACAATATCCAAAATGACGTCCATTTCCTCGCCCAACGCCGAAACAAAATCTTCTTCATGATAATTGATCGTTTTCTCAGCGCCCAATTCCAGGCACAAGCGGCATTTTTCACTGCTTCCGGCGGTGGCGAAAACCCTAGCGCCGAAAGCTTTTGCCATCTGGATCGCCATCACTCCGATGCCGCTGGCCCCGCCTTGTATCAATACGCGCTCGCCGGGTTTTAGCCGCGCCAGCTCAAACAGGTTGAGATATACAGTAAAAAGCGCTTCAGGCAAAGACGCCGCCTGAATACTATCAAGCCCGGCGGGAATACGCAGCGCGCGCCATTCCGGCGCCGCCGCATATTCCGCGTAGCCGCCGCCTTGGAGCAGCGCGCACACGGTATCCCCTACCGCGTGCATTTTAACATCCATGCCGATTTTCATGATTTCCCCGGAAACTTCCAGCCCTAGCGCAGAAGGCGCGCCGGGCGGCGGTCTATAGCGCCCCATGGCTTGATAGATATCGGCGCGGTTTACCCCTGAGGCTGCCACCTTTATCAGCACATCCTGAGAGGAGAGCGGAGGAATATCTGATTCGGCTATGGCAAGGATGTACCGCTCGCCGGGATTTTTAACCGTGATAACACGCATTATTCTATAATCTGTTTATTTTTAGGGTATTATTTGTTATAGTTCATCCAAGGTATGGAAAAATAACAAGGTATGTTATTTATGAAAGCACTTCCGTTGGCCCTTTTTTTTGGGCTTTTTATCTTGCCCTCTTCGCTCCAAGCGGGAGGAGAAGAGGATTCTCCGGAAAATATTCTCTCTCCCAATCCCATCATGTCTTACATGCGGAACAAGGGTGAACAGAAAATTATTATACCCTTGCCTCCTAGAAAGAAAGAGCATTCCTTGGTTCTGATGATACCGCGCAACAGCATCCACTATCAAATTCCCATTCACGCGCTGGCTCACGATGCCATTGCCGAAAATCCGGAGGCAGCTTTTAAGATTATATCGCTCATTCCCGCAAGCACCCGTTACGAATCGAGTGACGATGAAATACTAACCGCCGCGGAAAATATGGAAAAAATTCTAAATGTGTTCGATCATCTTCAGATACCGCGTGAACGCATCCATGCGTCCTATCAGCGCGATGCCGGACTTGTCGTTAACAGCGTGCAAATCAGCGTTCAGAACCCGGAATACAGCATTCAATAATCAGGCTTAGCCCTGGCGGGCCTTGAAGCGGGGATTGGACTTATTGATGACGTACAGGCGGCCTTTCCGCCGGATAACACGGCAGTTTTTATCGCGCGTCTTGGCCGATTTGAGCGAACTCACAACTTTCATAATGCCGCCTTCTGCTGAAACGAGCCGGGAAACTAGCCAATTAAGAGGCTATTGTCAAGCGTAAGACAACTCTTCCCGTGTGGGGTCTTTTCCCAGAAATGAGGACGGGTGCAAAGCTGCCATAACGCACGGAAACTCGCCAGCGAATGCAGAAGCCAGTAAAAGGGAAACGCCAGGCTATAATGCAGAAGATGCCACCACCGCATCTTGCGTATCACCTCCAGTGCAAAATAAAGATGTAAAAGAACACCGTAGGCCATGTTTAGAAAAGCAAGATAGAGAATTTCATCGCTGAATAGCTTTACATCGGCGCTGTAGGCCGTCAGCGCTACCAGAAGAATACCTGGCACCAGCAAATAAGCAAGGCATGGCGCGCCGATAAAAAACTGAAAGCCAAGAAAACCGGAAGGCCCCATTCTTCGGTAAAGAGAAACCGGATGGCGCATATGCACGAGATATGTTTGAAGATAGCCTTTTATCCAGCGCGTGCGCTGACGAAGCCATGGCCCCACGCTATTGGGCGCTTCCTCCATCGTATCGGAATCGAGTATACGGGTGATATAACCCTTTTGAGCCAAGCGGATTCCAAGATCCGCATCCTCGGTGACATTGAACGGATCCCAGGCGTAAAGCTTCCGCAACACCCTGGCCGGAAAATGATTACTGGTGCCGCCCAGCGGAATAGGAATGCCGAGCGCTTGAAGGCCGTAAAGCATAAACTCGAACCATGCCGCGTATTCCAGGGCGAAAAGCCTGGTAAGAATATTTTCTCCGGCATTATAGTAATTCAGCCTGGCTTGTACGCAACCAAGCTTTTCTCCACCGGCGCGAAACGCTGCCAGCGCTTTCTTAAGCTGCGCGGGATCGGGAATATCCTCGGCATCGTAGATGGTGATAAATTCACCGCGCGCGAAAGATAAGGCGTAATTGCACGCTTTCGGCTTGGTGCGCGGCAGCGAGAACGGCACCTGAATAATTTCGAAATAGCTTTCACAGGAAAGTCGTTCCACGGCTGCGATGGTGCCGCCATCGTCCGCCTCCACGATGAGCTTCACATCCAACCGGCTTTTGGGATAATCAAGCCGGCGGATGGCGGAAGTAAGCTGCCGCAGCGTTTCTCCGCCTTCCTGGTAGAGCGGTCTCAAGATCGTATAGAGAGGCAGCGCATCATATCGTATCTCGCTGTTATTGCACGTTTTAGTTGAGTGGCGAGGCGTTTCCTGCCTTAATTGCGCTCCTGTCAGAAAAAAAAGCAGCTTGAAAGCCAGCGTGAGAAGAAAGAAAATATTGATGCCGAGAAAAAGCGCATTAATTACCATTCCGAAATACAGCACCGTCATCAGCATGACACTTACCAACGCAAGAAGGCAGGCCGTCATCGGCAAGGAAAAAATCCGCCGCGCGGAATGCCGCGGTTCTTTTTTCCACAGCATCAGCGTCGCTTCCTCTGTATAATGATCGCCAAAATGCCGCCGCAGAGAACGGTAAATATCATAGGGAGAGGTGATGGCAAAAAGATATGAATCTCCGTAATGGGCCGATGCCCAGCGTTCCACCTCGCCGTTTATTTCCGTTACCGCCAGAATCGTTTTTTTATCCTTGCATTTCCATGGCATCGCGCCCAGACGAAGATACGATCCGCGCTCTAAAGCATTCAGCAAGGCGGGATCGCAGGGTTCCTGCAGCAAGTTGGCAAACGCGCAACCATAATGCCGGGCCAATGCCTGATAAAAATGGTAATAACTGATTTTTCCTTCACCCACCAACAACCTGCCAAGCATCTCGCCGCTATGGCGCTGCAGCTTGAGCGCATGATGAAGCGCCTCCGGCGTAATCAATCCGCTTTCGATAAGAGTTCTGCCAATAAAATGTTTTGCGCCGCCCGTACACGAAGCTATAGGCCGCAGCGGAAGCGCGCCTGCCATCAGAATTTCCGCCATATAGAAAGCAAAGCGCCGCCACCGCCGCCCGTATTTTCTCCCGCAATATGCCGGAATACGCCCAATTGCAGCGATGTTTCAGATGTCAGCTCCCGCACTACGGAGGCCTGATATTTTACCACATCGTAATCGCGGGAATTGGCAAGAAGCACGGGGCTTATTGTAGAATCATCCAGCGAGAACACGGAAAACACCTGATTCAACACAAGCGTATGTTCCGTAGGGCGCAAGCCTAGCGTTCCATCCACCCTCACCTCATCGCCCGGCGAGCCGAGCCGCCGCCGATAGGCCGCTTCCAGGTTCGCAAAATGGCGCTGAGCGTTCCAACCCGTTATCTGGAATCCGTGCCCCAGAAGCATCCGCATTTCCACGTCCGCCTGACCGTTACCGAGCGCCGGATTCTCGTTTTTATCATAGAAACCTGGCAACGTAACTAATGGTTGGAGCGATATCACCGTGCCGCCGTGCCGCCATATTTGCGCGCGGGAAAAAACCTCGATATCACTCAAACCGAAAGTTTCGCCTCTCGGCTCCTGGGTTATATCCTGAAGGCTGGCATTTGCGCCAATGGTGATGCTCCGGCTAAGCCCGTACTCAATATAAGGATTGATTTCCTTCTTAATGAAGCGAGGTTGAACAAGTTTTTCGCCATCCCGTGCGAAAGAAGATTCTGTGGTGTAATAGACGGCGTTGACGATTACCTCGCCATGCCCCTCCTTCTGAAGCCAAGCCGCAGCCCAAGCATCTCCAGCCGCAGCCATAGCAGCGCACAGAAAGCAGAGGACTCCCTGAAATCCCCGGCGCATAATCCCACCTCTTTTTATGAAGAGTGAAGAAAGATAAGGTGTCGGGCTGAAAACGACGCTGCCCTTAACCCCTCTCGCCCTTTACTCTCTTAATACGTCAGGCGGGGGAGCCTAATGCAACTTGCGCGTGATGTCAAAAATGGATTGAGAAACCAGCTTTTCCGCCGCGTCTTTGCTTAGATATTCTGCAATGAGAGCACGCGCCGCGCTCACGGTGATGTTTGCCGCACGCTCTTGCAGTTCCTTGATGACGCTCGCCTCCGCCTGAGTGATCTTCTGCATGGCCAGCTCGGTGCGCTTCTTGAGCTGATCGTTCAGCTTTGTTTCTTCCTCAAGGGTAATCCGTGCGGCTTCATTCCGTGCATAGGCCATAATTTTTTCAATTTCCACCATGGCATTGCGATGATCTCGCTCATAAACGGCCAATATCTCTTGGGCCTTTTCCTTAAGCCGCCGCGCTTCATCCAATTCCTTTGCAACGGCCAGCGCATGCTTATCCAGACCTCCGGTAATCACTCGCTTTAACGGCTTGAACACCAGCGCCATAAAAGCGACAAACGCCGCGCCTACCCAAAAAGAAGGATCGCTCAACATCTTACGTGTTCTCTCCCATTACGGCCTGCACAGACTTCCTAGCCCGATCTTCCTTAATCGAAATATCCGTTAGCTTCTTGACGATAAACACGGCAAGCTCGACAGCTACGTCCTGGGTATTCCGCAGCGTTTCTTTCCGCGTTTGCGCCAAATCGGCTTCGGTTTTCCGGAAGCGGTCATGAAGCTCGGCGTCCAATGCCGCGTGTCGCCGGTCGGATTCATCCTTTGCCTTAGCGA
>CAZXYG010000008.1:12611-24344 GCA_964644885.1 uncultured Rickettsiales bacterium | reverse complement strand
GATTGCTTCGGAAATCGTGGCATTTGCCTGCGCCCGCACGGCGCCGATGGAAGTAAGGTATTCCGCGTTGAGCTTTTCGGCATCTTTCTTCATCCGTTCCGCTTTTTCAAGATCGGTGGCGATACGCTCACGGCGATTCTGTAATACGCCCGTAATGCGCGGCAATGCGAAGCGCAACATGAACGCGTAAAGCAATGCGAACGTAACCGCCAGCCAAAAAAGCTGAGAGATAAAAAAAGTGGGATCGAGCTGAGGCATCAGCCTACAAATAAAATCAGGATAGTGACCACGAAAGCAAGCAATCCCATGAATTCGGAGAGCGCAAAGCCCACCAACGCCCACGTCCTTAGCGTAGGCTCAGCAGAAGGATTCCGTGCAATGCCATTCAGCAGCGCGGCGAACACGATGCCGACGCCGATGGCGGCACCCAACATGCCAAGCGTGGTGAGTCCAGCGCCGATGTATTTTAGAGCTTCATTTTCCATTGTTTTACCCCTTGTTAGTGTTAATAGTTAATGATTCATATGAATAGCGTCATTCAGGTATACGCATGTCAAGATTGTAAAAATGTACGCCTGAATAAACGCCACAAAAATCTCAAAGCCGGTCAACGCGATCAAAAAAGCGAGGGGTAGAAGCCCAAATATACCCATGCTTATCACAAATCCGCCCAGCACTTTCAGCATGATGTGCCCGGCCATCATATTGGCCACAAGACGTATGGCAAGGCTTACAGGCCGCGACAGATAAGAAATCATTTCGATGACGATCATCAATGGAGCAAGCGCCAGCGGCGCGCCGCTGGGCAGAAACATTTTCAGGTATCCCAAGCCGTGCTGCACGAAACCGATAATCGTTACCCCGATAAATACAGTTACGGCTAGGGCAAACGTAACGATGACGTGGCTGGTAACCGTAAAGCTATAGGGCAGCATGCCCATAAGATTGCATGTCAGAATGAACAGAAAAAGGCTGAATACAAAAGGAAAGTATTTACGCCCCTGCACGCCGACCGTATCCTTCATCATCGTTGCGATAAAGCCATAACTTATCTCAACTAAAGACTGCCAACGATTTGGCACCAATGCCCGTCTCCGCATGCCGAAGGTAAAAAACAGCGTGATCGCAAGAAATACGATGGTCATCCACGCGGAAGCGTTAGTGTAGCTAATGTCGATTCCTTTAATATGGAATGCTTCGATCGGGTGCACTGCAAATTGATGCAAGGGGCTATGATGTGCTGTCATTGCTCTCTTTCCTCAGAACCTTCCGTCTGGAACTTTGTTGCCCGCTTATAAAGGGTCAGCGCTCCTGCTGCAACCCCTAAAAAGAACCCAAGAATAAAAAAAAGCGGCAAGGTATCAGTAAATTTATCAAGCTGATAGCCAAGAAAACATCCCACCCCCGTTGCGACAATCATCTCCAGCGCCATGTTGAGGGCCTTAAACGGCAAGCTTGCCCGCCGCTCCGACTTTTTCCGCTCGCCTTTAGCTTCGCGGATAGCCTCCTCCAACTCTTCAAGATCCGATTTCATGCATGCCTACAGCACATGCAAAAAAACTCTAGCCGATTATTGCTTCACCGGAGCCGGAGAGTGCGTGGCGTCTTCACTTTGCACCGGAGGTTCTGCCGCTTTTTCTTCCGCTGCCGGAGATCCTACTGCGGCTTCGCTTTCAGAGGGCGCCGCCGTTTCTTCCACTTTAGACGGAGAACCAGCAGGTTTTTTGCTTGCGGTCAACGATAAATCAATTGCTTGCGCAAAACCAGGCACCGTGCGCTCGCCTTCAAACTTAACGCCGTTAATAAAGAAAGTCGGCGTGGAGGAAACGGCAAGCTGCCGCGCCGCAAGCAAGCGGGACGCGACAATGCTGTCCTCGATACCCTGATTGGCCATGCAGGCATTGAACGCCTCTTCGGATAATCCTCCCAAGGTGGCAATGGTCTTGATCTTATTCTGAAATTCGCGTTCATAAGCCCAATCGTCCTGGGTTTTAAATAATACATTAATGAAGGCGCTCTTTTTCTCATCCGGCGCACACGCCACCAGCACGGCTGCTTTCAGGGCCGAAAGATTGAGCGGGAAGCTGCGGAAAATAAAACGCACTTTTCCTGAATCGATGTACTGTTTCTTTAATACAGGGAACACGCTCTTATGGAAATTGCCGCAGTGTGAACAGGAAAGCGACGCATACTCCACCATTGTCACGGGCGCGCTGGCGTTACCATAAATCAGTTCAAACGGCGCGGGATCGTTTACGGCAATCTTTTTTTCCTCGGCGGCGTCAGGTTGTTTCTCTGCTTGCGCCCCCTCTTTCTTTTGGATGTCTACTGCCGCCTTCTCCGCTGCAAAAATCAGGTGATTTCCAAGAAAAATAAAAGAAAACAGTATCCCTGCAATACACCGTGCCAATATCATAACCCGCCTCTGAATGTGATGTATATAAAAATGGGAAAAGCCCCTCACTTACTTATTGAAAGCATCCTGGGAAAGCAAGCATTTTCCATATACTTCCAACGCCAGCCGCAAACCTTCATCCTCGATGCCTGCGATAGTGAAGGCTCTGTGATGCTGCATGGATTGCCGATGAATTGCCGTTTTTGGTTTAGGTTTTTCCTTGGCATCGCCGGATACCATGGATTGACTGACCTTGATGCCCACCACCGGCATTCCTCCAATAAACAACCCGACGCGCTCCTGAATCAATGGCGTCATGTGCTGAATCACCGCAGCATAGCCGCGCTGAACTTCAAGCGTAAGAACGGCTGCACCGTCGCGGACATACATTTTAACCGGCATACTACGCATTCCGATCTCCGGCCCCACAATCTCCACCCAATGCGCCATAAGCCGCGCAAGCGCCGCATTACGCTTGCCGATGCAGCCTTCCACGACGGAGGGCAGCAATGCCTTAATCGGCCTGCTGCCACGATAGCGGCGGATAGCCGTATGCGCTTCAGACATAAAGCCGCTCCTGCAGTAGCGCCCGTATGGGCGCATACCCCTCGCGATGATGCAACGTCGGGCCTAATGTTTTCAACGCCCGGTGATGCGCCGCCGTGCCATAACCCATATTTTTATTCCAATCATATTGCGGATATTGCTTATGCAACGAGGCCATGATCCTATCCCGCGTGACCTTGGCCACAATCGAGGCTGCGGCGATGGAAAGACAGGTGTTGTCACCCTTGATCACGGTTTTTACCGCACAAGGAAGGCGTGGAGGCGAGGTGCCATCCACTAAAACCGCATTCATCCCGCCCCCCAGATCTTTATATGCCCGCTCCATCGCAAGCAACGTGGCGCGTAGAATATTGAGCCGCGCAATTTCCGCTACATCCGCAATGCCCACCCCGACCGCAGCGCAGGAAAATATTTTTTCATAAAGCATGTCGCGTTTCCGGGGTATAAGTTGTTTGGAATCCATAATGCCTTGCGGAACGTTTCCGTAATCGAGCGCAACAGCGGCAGCCACCACCGGACCTGCCCATGCGCCCCTACCCGCTTCATCAATACCGGCATGCATCCTATCAGAAAACCTCACGCATCAACGCTTTCGCTGTTGCAATGCCCATGATCGCTTAAACCACTTATTCGCTTCCGCATCATTTCGCTCCACGCCCAAGCCGTTGAGATAAAAACTGCCGAGATTCCAAGCCGCATCGGGACTGCCCTTTGTGGCTGCCTTTAAATTCCAGGCGTATGCTTCCGCATAGTCTCGCGGTATGCCAAGACCGTTGCCGTAGATATAGCCCAGCCGTTCCATAGCATAGACATTTTCTTGCTCCGCCGCAGCTTTATACCATCGGATAGCTTCCTTAACATCCTGTAAATTCTTACTTTCCTGCTTTATGCCCATATATGTATCCGCCAAGAAAAGCTGAGAATCAATGCTGCGGTTCTCTGCCGCCAAAATGTGCCATTTGAGTTTATCGTTGAGGTCGCTCTGCAATTCGGCAACCTGCGCATAAAGCTGGCCGAGCAGCGCGACAATCTTCTCTCCCTTTTCAGGCTCCGCTTTTTGAGCATTTTCAATGGCCATCCGGAAATAGCGGATGGCTTCCCTGAAATCTCTGGGCGTCCCTCTGCCGTATTGGTAGAAAAGCGCGGCTTTTACCTGGGCGTTTAATAATCCCATTGCCGCCGCAAGGTTATAAACCTGCAGCGCTTTTTCGTCGCTTTGCTTAATGGCATCGCCAAGTTCATAGATAATGCCAAGCTCGTAGAGTCCCTCCGGATTACCGGCCTTGGCGGCGACGCCGAACCACTTAACAGCCGCAGGCACGTTGCGCGGAAAGCCGATCTCGCCACCTTTTTTGTAAAGCCGCCCAAGCGCCAGCATGGAGGGAACATGCCCGGCTTCCGCCGCCTTATTATACCATCGCTCAGCGATGGTATAATTGGTATGCACGCCAAGAGCATAATCCGTGCCGTATTCATACGCATAGCCCAGAATATATTGGGCTTCCATATCTCCTCCATTAGCAATGCGTACTTTTTCCGCAAGCTCCTCAGGGTCCATGGGCTTTATGCTATCATCTATCTCGGAGCCGTATAGAAAAGCAGGCTCGGAATATTGGTAGGATACTTCAGCGTACACCGATGGAACAAAAGCCAAAAATACTACGAAAACAATAACGCCAACGATGTTCATGATTCCCTTAGCCATTTCGCCGCTTCGAACGCGGCATAGGTCACGATACCCACCGCACCAGCTCGCTTGAAAGCAATCAAGCTCTCCAGCATCGCCTGTTTCCAGTCAAGCCAATCCCGGTCGGAGGCGGCTTTTATCATAGCATATTCTCCGCTTACCTGATACCCGAAAACGGGAATCGGAAAAGTCTCGCGTACACGGCGGATGATGTCAAGATAAGGCATCCCAGGTTTGATAATGATCATATCCGCGCCCTCCTGAATATCGAGGGCTACTTCACGCAATGCTTCGTCCGCATTGCGTGGATCCATCTGGTAGCTTTTTTTGTCCGCATTGCCAAGATTTCCCGCCGATCCTACCGCTTCGCGAAACGGCCCGTAAAAATTCGAGGCATACTTGGCGGCATAGGACATGATAAGCACCTGCTGAAAACCTTTTCTATCCAGCGCGTCGCGGATTGCTCCTACCCTGCCGTCCATCATATCGGAAGGCGCGATAATGTCGCAACCCGCTTCGGCTAGAAAAAGTGCTTGTTTGCATAGCGCCGCCACCGTTTTATCATTAGCAACTTCGCCTCCTTCAATCAGGCCATCATGGCCGTGGCTGGTATAGGGGTCGAGCGCCACATCACCCATCACGCCAATATTGGGCACGGATTTTTTGATGGCACGGATCGCCCGGCACATGAGGTTTTCAGAGTTAAAGGCCTCCCCGGCATCGTCAGTTTTTAACGTGGCATCCACCGCCGGAAACAACGCCACCGCCGAAATGCCAAGCGCTTTTGCCGCCGCCACTTCTTTAATGAGGATATCAATGGAATAGCGTTCCACGCCAGGCATTTTGGCGATGGGCGTGCGACGGCCCTTCCCTTCCTGCACGAATACCGGCCAGATCAAATCCGTAACGGTAAGCGAACTTTCCGCGACCAGCCCGCGCAGCCATGCATTCTGCCGCGTGCGCCGCAGGCGGGTGCGAGGATAGGGAGAGGAAAAAGAATGAAAAATATCCGACATTGCGATCGCTGCTTTATCCTGATCCCGGCATTAGAAAAAACTATAGGGCCATCCGTTCTGATACAACAAAAAAGCCCCCCGCCCTATCGTTTGCTGACGCAAACTCTGCGATGATGCCGCTGCCGGAAGGAAGTAAAAGAGAAAACCGCCTAACGCGAGTAATACTCAACGACGAGCTTAGGCTCCATCATCACGGGATAAGGCACATCGGCCAGCTTCGGCGTGCGAATGAACGTGCCTTTATGCTTGGCGTCCAGGCGCAGATAATCGGGAACCTGGCGCTGATGCGCTTCCATAGCTTCCATCACCACCGGAATTTGCTGGGATTTTTGCCTAATCTCAATGATATCGCCTTCTTTCACCCGGTAACTCGGTATATTGACTACCTTGCCGTTCACGGACACATGGCGGTGGCTAATGAATTGGCGCGCAGAGAACACTGTGGGAACAAAGTTAAGGCGATAAATCACCGTATCCAGCCGCCGCTCCAGCAGACCGATCAAATGCTCGCTGCTATCGCCTTTAAGGCGGATAGCCTCCTGATACGTGGCACGGAATTGCTTCTCGGAGATATTGCCGTAATACCCTTTAAGCTTCTGCTTGGCTTTAAGCTGCATGCCGTAGTTGGATTCCATGCGGCGGCGCCCGGCAGGACCGTGCTGGCCTGGGCCGTAATTACGCTTATTATACGGGTCTTTATCGCCGCCCCATAGGGCAACGCCCAAACGCCTGCTGACTTTATATTTCGAACTCTGCCGCTTGGACATACTTCCTTCTATTTCCTATATTAGTAACTTTGGAGGGGCTAATCTAAGGATTTCCCGCGTTTTGTCAAATGGGTTCTGCGTTAACCAGACTCCTTACCCACCAAAAACCTTATCACACCCCTGAGCGTGCGAATCTCCTGCCCGGTAAGTCCGGCGCGGGTGAAGATGTTAAGCAGGTTACGCAGCATCACCGGGCGCTTCTTTGGCACAGGGGCGAAGAAGCCTTTCCTATCCAGTTCTTTTTCCAATTGTTCCAGAAGTCCCACAAGTTCTTTTTTCGGCGCTGATTTATTCTTTTCCGATTTCTGGTTTTTGGTTTCCAAAGCCTGCCACTCATAACACATTACCGCCACCGCTTGCGCCAGGTTGATGGAAGAAAATGCCTGTTCCACGGGGATAGTAATAATCGCATCGGCCAGTGCGATCTCATCGTTGGTAAGGCCGGAGCGTTCGGGTCCGAAGAGGATGCCAGTGCGCGTGCCCCCCTCCCAGTCTTCCTCCGCAAACGGGAGGAGGAGGAGAGCAGAACGCGGGGTATATTCCGGCTTCACCATGTCGCGCGGGCGGGCGGTGGTAGCAAACACCATCTGTAAATCAGCGATGGCTGCCTTTACCGTCTTATAGATTTTTGTGTTCTTTAGCGCAGGGGAACCCACCGCCATGTCTTCCGCCTTGAGATTGGGCCAGCCATCGCGCGGAGCCACCAGGCGCAACTCTCTCAGGCCGAAATTGGCCATGACACGCGCCGCAGCGCCGATGTTCTCACCAAGCTGAGGGCGCACGAGGATGATGGCGGGTGTACTACATTTCATGGCGTCATGGCCCGAATCGCATAGCGATTATAGGGCCATCCATTTTTGCTGCATCCATAAAAAATGGATCCCCCTATAGTTCTGCTATCGCAGAACTCGGGGGATGACGCCGTAGAAAAGATTACTACGCATGCAGCAGCTTGTAGATGATCCCGTCCTGCAGCGCATTATAGGAAGCGTCGATAACGTTGGTGGAAACGCCGACTGTATTCCAAGTGAAGCCTTTTTCGTCGGTGAATTCGATCTGCACGCGCGTAACCGCGCCGCTGCCAAGTTCCGGCCTTAAAATACGCACTTTGTAATCGGTCAGTTTCATTTTGGAAACGGCGGGGTATTTTCGCCGCAGCACTTTCTTAAGCGAGGTGCTGAGCGCGTTCACCGGGCCATTGCCCTCGGCCACCGACATCACCGTCTTGCCGCCTATCTTGGCTTTGATCGTCGCTTCGGAGAACGTCACCAGCTTGCCAGCGGCGTTCCAGCGGCGTTCATCCAGCACGCGGAAACTGGTAAGTTCATAAAAACAAGGCAATCCGCCGAAAAATCCGCGCGCAAGAAGCTCGAAGCTTGCGTCGGCGCTGTCATAGGCATAGCCTTGTTTCTCGCGTTCCTTGATTTCTTCTATCAACGCAGAGACTTTTTCCTTCGCCTTCGAGGAATTAAAATCGATGCCCAGATCAAGCAACTTCAGCCGCTTGACGATGTTGGCACGCCCGGCCTGATCGGAAACCAGAATCTTGCGCTCGTTGCCAATGCTTTCAGGGTCGATATGCTCGTAGGATTCCGGGTGCTTCAGCACAGCGGAAACATGCAGCCCGCCCTTGTGCGCAAAGGCCGAAGAACCGACATAGGCGGCATGGCGATAATGCGGCCGGTTAAGGCGGCTATCAAGAGCGCGGGCAATCTGCGTCAGGCGCTTCATCACTTCCGGTTTCACGCCCACGTCATAGCCCATTTTGAGCGCCAGCGTGGGAATCAGCGAAATCAGATTGGCGTTGCCGCAGCGCTCGCCGTAGCCGTCGATCGTGCCCTGCACTTGGCGCACGCCCGCACGCACCGCCGCCAGCGAATTGGCCACCGCGTTCTCGGTATCGTTATGGCAATGGATGCCCAGATGATCGCCGGGAATGTGCTTCGCCACTTCGCGGACGATTGCCTCCACCTCGTGCGGCAACGTGCCGCCGTTGGTATCGCACAGCGCCACCCAGCGCGCACCGGCCTTATAGGCAGCCACGGCGCACGCCAACGCATATTTTGGATTGGCCTTGTATCCGTCGAAGAAATGCTCGGCATCAAACAGCGTTTCCAATCCCTTTTTCTTGAGATAAGCAAGGCTTTCGGAAATCATCGTCAGATTTTCTTCCGGTGAAACGCCGAGCGCGTCGCGCACGTGGAAATCCCAGGCCTTGCCCACGATGCAGGCAACTTGCGCGCCGCTATTGACTAAGGCATTCAGCCCAGGATCATTGGCAGCGGAAGTATTGGCGCGGCGCGTCATGCCGAAAGCGGCGAGCGTGGCGTGCTTCAACTTCGGCGGCTTGGCGAAAAAACCGTCATCAGTAGGGTTGGCGCCCGGCCAGCCGCCTTCAATATAATCCACAAGGCCGTCGATCTCCGCCGCGATCTCATGTTTATCGCCGATGCTGAAATCCACGTCCTGCGTCTGCGCTCCGTCGCGCAGCGTGCTGTCGTAAAGCGTAATGCGTTCTTTTCTAGCCATTTTTTTACTATAAGAATAACGAATATTAGAGCTTTTGTTAACAAATTAAAAGCGGAGCAGGAACCTGGCAAACATATACAGCCCGTTTAGAGTTGTATCATTCTTTCGCTCCTTTCAGTCTTTTTGCCGCGCGCTCCCGGCCTATGAGCGGCAACAATACCTTCAGCTCCGGGCCATGATCCATGCCGGTGAGCGCAAGACGAACGGGCATGAAAAGTTCCTTGCCCTTGCGGCCAGTTTTTATTTTAACCGCTTCAATCCAGGCCTGCCATGTGCTTTCGTCCCATTGGCCGTGAGGCAATAACTCTGCAGCTTGTCTCAAAAATTCATTATCCTTGGCGGCAGGCGTCACCTCCTCGCGGCAAATACGCCACCAATCTTTCACTTCCGCGAGCCGCGTAATATTACCCCGCACCGCCTCCCAGAATGGTGCATCCACGCCCGCAAGCTCATGTTCCGCAAGACGCGCTTTAACTTCATCAAACGGAAGAATTTGCAACAATTTGGCATTGAGCCGCTCGATATCCTCCATGCTGTACAGCGTAGCGGAACGGCTGAATTTTTCTATACCGAATGCCTGAACAAGCTGGCTTAAAGAAGTATGCGGCTCCACCGGCCCCGACGTGCCGATTTTGGCCAGAAAGCTGTTGACCGCCATCGGCTCGATGCCCAACTCCTTGAGTTCGCGCACCGATGACGCGCCGGTGCGCTTCGAAAGCTTCCCTTCCTTCGTTTTAATGAAGGCGTTATGCGCGAATACCGGGATAGCGCTGCCCAATGCTTTGAAAATCTGGATTTGTATCGCGGTGTTCGGAATGTGATCTTCGCCGCGCAGCACGTGCGTGACTCCCAATTCCATATCGTCCACCGTCGAGGGCAGCATATAGGTATACATGCCGTTTTCCCTTAATACGATAGGATCGCTGAGATTAGCGCCCTCAAAGCGGCATTCGCCATGAATCTGATCACGCCACTCGATTGCGCCCGCATCCAGCTTGAAGCGCCAGTGCGGTTTTCTCCCTTCGGCTTCGCGTTTCTGTTTTTGCTGTTCCGTAAGCCTTAGACCCTCACGGTCGTAGATGGGCGGTTTTCCACGTGCAAGCTGCATTTTGCGCTTGATTTCCAGCTCCGCCGGCGTTTCGTAGCAAGCGTAAACCCGCCCGACGGATTTCAGTTTTTCCACGGCAGCTTCGTACCGCGCAAAACGCCTAGACTGAAATATCTCTTCATCCCGCTTTAAGCCCAACCATTGCAAGTCCTCGCGGATGGCTTTCACATATTCCGGCTTCGAGCGCTCGGTATCGGTATCGTCGAAACGCAGCAGAAACTTCCCGCCCTCCTTGCGCGCATAAAGAAAACACAGCAGCGCCGTGCGCATATTGCCGATATGCAGATATCCGGTAGGGCTGGGCGCGAAGCGGGTGAGCATGATGCTGTCTTGTTATTCTCCCAGAGTCGCTATCCTGTCTATAGGAAATATTTGTACACTCATTTCTGCAGCGGTTTTGTTTTTAGAGCTGAAGAAATGATTTTATAAGAAGATTGCATATCTTGCTTCTGTTCCGGCCAAGCACCAAGAGCTGATTCTACCATCCGCACAGCATGCGATAGAAACTTTCCCATTTTTTCATGTAATTCGGCGCGGAATATTTGCTCAGGAATAAGATAACTAAAGCTCAATAAGCCATTTTTGAAAATATCGTCTGCACAAGGACGCAAATTCGGAGGCGTCGCAACACTTGTACCAGACAGCTCACAAATTTCGCTACATACCCATTTTATAGCGTCTTCTCTATTGACATCAGAAGCCTTGGGATAAACAAAATACCGCTCCCCTCTAAAACGTTCGAGAGTAATAAAATCAGCGCGTTCCAAGCGATTCTCAAGGTTTCCAAGATAATGGCTTGGTTTGTTTATGGCATTCGCATTTACAAAAAACCTTCCATCAGCGCTAACTATTAACCCTTCCCTGGTGAGCGGGAAAGTAACATATACAAATAGTCCGCTTTTATTCCTTGCTAGAATCGCAACGGCAGAGTGCTGATCGCCTGTTTCTTTTCTTTCGTTCGCTATAGATTGCTCTATCCGCACAGGTAGGGAGGCGCCATTGACTACTTTAATATCTCCCTGAGAAGGATAGGTTATTTTTACAAAACCATAGTCTTCTGTTGGAAGTTTTTTTATTTCTACGTTTTCATATTTTTGACTCAGTTGGTCAGTCAAAATTCTTTTTCCTTCGGCTCCAGTAAGTCCTTCATTTAACAGCGCATTTAATACATCAGATATCGAACTTTGCCTTTTTGAAGAAAAAGACAAAGGCATATCTTTCAACATTCCATTCGGCAAAATGCTGTACATCAAATACGCGGCACTATCTTGACCGTTATTGATCCTATGCAATACGAGTAAAGTCTTTGTTTCAGGGTTATAAAATTCAACGCGAACAGGCGGATATTCGCCAGCGGTATTGAGATAGGCCGTTACTATTTTCTTCATTTTTTGATGACTATCTAAAAATTGAAAGCCTTTTCATTACCCGCTGCATTATAGCACATAATGATTAACAAATTCTAAATTCCCTCAAACTTATTCGTCATGGGATATCTTCTATCCCGCCCAAAATATTTTGGCGAAATTTTGACGCCCGGCGGAGACTGACGGCGTTTATATTCCGCACGGTAGAGCATCCGCGCCACCGATTCCACGATTTCGCGCTCATATCCGGCAGCGATGACTTCTTCCACTCCCGCCTCTTCCTCGATCAACATATGC
>CAZXYG010000008.1:0-12601 GCA_964644885.1 uncultured Rickettsiales bacterium | reverse complement strand
CATATGCAAAACAGGATCGAGGATATCGTAAGGTGGCAGCGAATCTTCATCCTTTTGATTCTCGCGTAGCTCGGCGGTGGGGGCACGAACAATGATATTTTCTGGAATCACCCTTCTTTTCAGCCCCAGCCCGTGTTTCGGCACGTGATGATTACGCCAGTTGGCGAGCCGGTAAACCAAAGTTTTGTAAACATCCTTGAGCACATTATAGCCGCCGCACATATCACCGTAGAGCGTGGCATAACCCACCGCGTACTCCGACTTGTTGCCGGTGGAAAGCACCATCGGCCCAAATTTGTTGCTGAGCGCCATCAGCAGCAAACCACGCAGCCGAGATTGCACATTCTCCTCGGTGAGATCGCGCATCATGCCGGAGAACAGAGGCATAAGCCCATGCTCCACCTGCTGCAATGTATCCTCGATAGAAATGGTATTCAGTTTGATGCCAAGCAGCCGGGCACATTCGGCGGCATCGTTCACGCTTTCCTGCGAAGTATAGCGCGAAGGCATCATTACCGCCCAAACCCTCTCCGCTCCCAACGCATCTACCGCTACCGCCGCGCTCAAAGCCGAATCAATGCCGCCGGAAAGCCCCAGCACGACGCCGGGAAAGCCGTTTTTTTCCACGTAATCCTTAAGGCCACGCATTAACGCCTGGTAGATAGTGTCAGCCTCGGAAAGCGGCGAGAAAATAATGTCGCTGGCAACTGGTAGTTGGTAACCGGTTACTTTCTCTTCCCACTCCGGCAAATGCGCCACTTCCCTGCCCTCGCCATCCAGAATAAAAGAATCGCCGTCGAACACGAGATCGTCCTGGCCGCACATAAGATTGACATAAACAAGCGGCGCGCACGCCCGCTTCACTGCCGAGCGCGCCCGCTGCCGCCGCAAATCGCGCTTGCCTATTTCAAACGGCGAAGCATTGATGGAAATGAGAATATCCGATCCTTTGAGCGCAGCGGCCACATCGGGGTGCCACATATCCTCGCACACCATGATGCCAAGTTTCGTGCCGTGAAAATCATAAGGCCTGGGCAACGGCCCCGGACTGAATACCCGCTTTTCGTCGAACACGCCGTAATTGGGCAAATCGTGCTTGAGTTGGATATGCGCGATGCCGCCCTTCTCCAGTAGAAACGCCACGTTGTAAATACGACCGTTTTCTTCCCACAAGCCACCCACCAGTACCGCCGGAGCATCGATAAGTTCAATGGCCAGCGATTTTACCGCCTTCTTCGCCTCCTGCTGAAACTGCTGCTTGAACACCAGATCTTCCGGCGGATAGCCGGTAAGCGCCATCTCCGGGAATATGATTAAGTCAGCATCGCTGTTTCGCGCTGCCTCAAGCACCTTTTGGCGGTTCCCTTCCAGGTCGCCGACTGTAATATTAAGCTGCGCAAGGGCAATTCTAAGCGTCGTCATAGGCGCGGCAGTCTAAGGCGCTTCCACCCCAAGGCCAAGAGATTTCATCGTTTAGCTTATTCTCCTTCCTTTCTTCTATGCCCGGCGATGGCAACTTCATTCAGCAATACGGTCTCCCGGCGCTTTTCCTCATCGGCCTGCGCTTTCAGCCTTTGCTGCAGCAGCACCTCGAATTTCTTAAGTTCCGCGTAGGCATCGGCGATTTCTTCAGTTTGCCGCTCTATTTTACCCTCCAGTGTTTGAAGGGATGCTACAATCTGCGCCTGCTCCACATTCACGCGCTTCAAATACATGTCAAAACGAAATTCAATAGGAGAACTCATTCTTGCCGCTTCTTTTTCCCGCGTCATCTCTTGCTTTAGGTGGATAAGCTTGTCCAGGCATTGTTGTTTTTGCGCCAATAAATCCGCAAGCGCCTTTCTTTTGGCATCCAATTCCTGCCGGGAAAGCTTGATAAGGGTGCGGAGGCCTTTCATTTTTTATCCCTCGGCTGCAGAATTTTCTGCAACTGAGCATAACCCTCCTCTAACAACGCCGGTTCTTCCACGGACTGGCTAAGAAATTTCTCAAGCGCGCCATAATAATGTATCGCTTCGTCGATGACGGGATCGGAACCCTTGCGGTATGCGCCCAGCCTGATCACATCCGCCATATTTTCATAGGTAGCAAGCAGGCGTCGCGCATGTTCCACAAGCGCATTCAATTCGGAACTGTTGCAGGCGGGCATCATGCGCGAAATACTCCGCAGCACGTTGATCGCCGGATAGCGCCCGCGTTCGGCAATGGCGCGATCAAGCACGATATGCCCATCCAGGATGCCGCGCACGGCATCAGAAATAGGTTCGTTATGATCGTCACCCTCCACCAGCACGGAAAACAGCCCGGTGATACTTCCCTTCCCTCTCCCCGGCCCGGCGCGTTCCAAAAGCTTTGGCAGTTCCACAAACACCGTGGGCGTATAGCCCTTGCTGGTCGGCGGTTCACCCGCCGAAAGCCCGATTTCGCGCTGAGCCATGGCGAAGCGGGTCACGCTATCCATCAGGCACAGCACGTCATTGCCCGCGTCACGGAAATACTCCGCCACGGACAAAGTGAGATAAGCTGCCTGGCGGCGCATCAGAGCCGATTCATCCGAAGTGGCTACCACCACCACGGCTTTCTTTAACCCCTCTTCGCCGAGATGATCCGAGATGAATTCCTGCAATTCGCGGCCACGCTCGCCGATCAGGCCGATCACTTTAACGTCAGCGCGGGAGAAGCGCGTAATCATGGAAAGCAGCAGCGATTTTCCGATGCCGGAGCCGGAAAAAATGCCCATGCGCTGGCCGCGGCAACAGGTGATAAAGGCGTTGATCGTGCGAACGCCGAGATCAATCTTTTCACCTACCTTGCTGCGTTCATGCGCCGGGGGCGGCGTGTTTCGGTAAGGATAAGGCATGGAGCCGCGAAACAGCGCCCCCCTGCCATCCACCGGTTCGCCGAAGGCATTGATCACCCTGCCGAGCCATGATTCATGGGGATAAGCCACGGATTCATGCTCTTCCAGCACCACGCGGCAGCCTACGCCGATGCCCTCTAAATGCCCGAACGGCATCAACAACGCGGCGCCGTCGCGGAAGCCTACCGCCTCGGCAATAATGCTACGGCCATCGCGGAGATAGACCTGGCATTTGGATCCGACGCTGAGAAATTGATCCAAGCCCTTGCAGCCGAGTAGCAGGCCTTGAACAAACGTTATCTCGCCGGATAACCTGAGATCGGGAAGCTTTTCGATTTCGGCGATAGCATGCTGCGTTGGAGTGCTCATAGAGGCACTATATATAATGCACCGGCACGAAGACGCGAGAGAAATATGGCATGCCCTGCGGCAAAACAATCACATTCCAACTACAAACTGTAAAATGGCTTATAGTTAAGAATTTATTAACATGTACAGCCGATAAAAAATATGTTAGGGTATGCTTAATTTAATAAATCATTAACCTTTTGGGGGCCAGTCTATGCGCGTACTACTCGTCGAAGATGATCCTTCTACCGTTCGGTCCATTGAGTTGGCGCTGGCAGCGGAAGGCATCGTCTGCGACACTGCAGGATTGGGGGAAGAGGCGCTGGCCGTCGGCCAGATTTACGATTATGATATTATCATTCTCGACATGATGCTGCCGGATATCGACGGGTACGAAGTGCTCCGCCGGTTCCGCTCGAATAAAATCAAGACGCCGATCCTTATTCTTTCTGGCTTGACGGGATCAGACAATAAAATCAAGGGGCTTGGTATCGGTGCCGATGATTATGTCACCAAGCCGTTCAATCGCGGCGAATTGGTGGCGCGCATTCAGGCAATTGTCCGGCGTTCCAAGGGTCATTCCGAATCTATCATTCGGATCGGGCGACTCGGCATTAACCTGGACGAACGTTCCGTGCAGGTGGACGGCGAACCCATCCATTTGACTGCAAAGGAATATGCTATTCTGGAGCTTCTGGCATTACGCAAGGGCCAGCCGCTCACCAAGGAAATGTTCCTGAACCATCTCTACGGCGGCATTGACGAGCCGGAGCTTAAGATCATCGACGTGTTCGTTTGCAAATTACGCAAAAAACTGATGGATATCTCAGGCGGCGAAAACTATATCGAAACACTGTGGGGGCGTGGTTATATCATGCGCGATCCCAACGAATCTGGAGCTGAGGCAGGAGAGGCAGCATCCAAGGGAAAGAAGGAGTCGCAAAAATCCAAGAAAGCTACGATCGAAGCGCAATAAAAATGAGAGAAATGCGTCCATCAACCGGGCCTTGACGGATGCGTGTACTGGGGGGAGAGGCCATGAAGAAAAACGAAAGCGTTAAGCGACTGTATTTGCTGCGCCACTCTAAGGCCGGGCAAACGAATAAGAAGCTTACCGACGATCATGAACGGCCGCTGACGCAAAAAGGCGTTGAGCTATGTAAGCATATTGCCGATAATTTGAAAGAATTGGGAGATCTGCCAGAGTTAATCCTGTCTTCCACTTCGCGACGCACGAAGGAAACGGCGGAGCATCTGTTCGCATACCTTGGCCAAGACGTTCCGATCGAATATTCGCCTAAGCTTTATCTGGCCGGAGTGGATGACATTTACGATCAAGTGCGCAGCATGGATGACACACTCAATAGAGCATTGATCCTAGGCCATAATCCAGGATTGCAAATGTTCTGCATGCATGTGGCAGGCTCCGGCAGCAAGCGCATGTACCGAGAACTCAAGAATCAATTTCCGCCGGGAACGCTGGTTGCTTTCGACCTGAACATCGATTCATGGCTTGAAGTAAAAGCCAATGCCGGAAAGCTTTACGCTTATGCTAATCCTAAAAAATCGGTGATGGTGTAACCGCCGTTATTCCTTTTACCTCTGTATCTCTGTAGTTTTTTTGCCTTTCGCCTTTTTTGCAAGTATTTCTCTTACATTTTTCGCATAAGGATTATCGTCATTATTGATTCTATCTTGCTGAAGCATTTTAAGAGCCTGCTCTGCCGCCGCTTCCATGGCCTCCGCCTTCGACTTAAAGGAAGGTATGGGCTTACCGGCCTTAAAGAAAGGTGTTTCATCTTCATGGCTGATTTCAGCCACTACCCCATGCAATGAGCCTTGCGTTGTAGGTGTATATTTTAAAATTATTCTTTGCTGATGCCAATGCTCTAATTTTTGCTTTACTGCATATAAAGCAGTCACGTTACCGCTTGTTCCACTTTGCATTTTTTGCTCAACACGGGTGGCAGCACTCTCCGCGATAGGCGCGATAATCTTATCCCTCAGAAATTTTTTGGCTGCCGCCATGGCTGTAGCCTCATCACCGCTTGAGGCTCGCACATCCTCATATATCGCCTGACCGATAGCGACGGCGGTGTCTACTTCCATTCTATCTGTTACCTTAACTTCTCGGCCCGTAACGATTACATCCTTCAGACCCAATTTTCCTACACTTGCCTCCATCATGGCCTTATCTCTATATATATCGTAAAGGAAATACACACTCTTAACAGCGTCCGTGCTGGATACCTGTGCCGCGAATTTTTTCAATCCCTCAACGGTTCTCATATTTTCTCCCCCTATTTGGTCGATCATATGAAGCATGAAGCCAAATTTTGCCGTATGGTTGCCTTTCCAAACGAGGTCGCTCTGATTAAGACCTTCATGCACGGATCCATGCACAAGAGCCTGAAGAATAAACTTTTTATTTACGAATGCATGCCCGATCCGTTTTTCCAATTCAGGAAGTTTTTGCTCCAGGCTTTGCGCTATCGCGGGAGATATCTCCGTAGGCACGCTCTCAAACGGCTGTGCCGAAGGCATCCTTCCTTTAAACGCCCAGAGAACAAACTCTCTTGCCTTCTCATGACCACACTCCAAATAAATAGCGCCGACAAGCGCCTCGAAGGAATCCGCCAGCCGTTTATTATCGGGCGGCTTCACATCCGCATGTATTATCATATCGCTGAAAGAAATTTTTCGCGCATCGATGCTTTCCGGCTTCAATTTTTCTGCAATTTTTGCTAGGGTTTCATTCTGCACCAACGCATCAAATGCATCGCCTCTTTCTTTTATTATATCCGCTACCACCGCACCTATCACCGCATCTCCCAGCGTTTCCAGGAGACTGCAATCAGGCGCGTTAGCAAGGTGCCTACTTGCCGTTTCGGTGGTGAAAGCCATTTTAAGCAGAAGCAAATGCTTAAACTCAACGTGCAATATCTCTTCTTGGAACGCCGCTACATTGGCATCAAAGGCTTCACTTCTTTCTCGTGCCAGCTCCAGCGCTGATTTACTTTCTGGAGCTTTCCTTAAATGCCCCGGTATTATAAAAGTGGACACGAATTTTTTTACCGCGTTCAAAGGAACGCCTGTGCCACTAGATCGCAACTGCAATTCTGCGTCCACATGCAGAGCTTTGATAAGGGCTTTGACTATCGCCGAGCGCGCGTGAGCGTCGGGTTTTCTTGCGGCTTTCGAGATGATTGCTTCGTCCAGTTGCATAGCATTACTAAACGCCTCCGCCAGATGATCATCCTTGAAGAATTTTGTCAGCAGGCGATAATCCAAATCTTTTCTCTCCAGGAAAAACTCAACCAAGGCCAGCCTGAGTATAGGTCCGCCTTCAAAAACGAGATCCGAATTGTCCGGTTTGATAGCTGATCCAGGCGGCGTAAGCGCCACTTGAAAAAGCGGCACTGCTTCTCGATTCAATCTGCGGTTCAGTACGCTTTGAATTTTTTGAAGATTAAAGGAAGCAGCCTGTTCCGCCGATGGATTGACAGCGGCTCCTTGCTGAGCTTTAGGAAGGTTCATCATCTTAAGTGCCACCGTCTCAGCCGCCTCAAATCCGTTCTTTTGATAAATCGCCCCGATAAACGCCTCCAAAGCTTCCGCGCAAACTGCCGGAAAACTCATATCCGTATGGACAATAACCTTTTTAAATCCATACCTACTCGCCACTGTTCCTAAATTTTTACGAGTTTTAAAACGCTCAAGCTCACTCTCTTTTTTCGAATGATGAAGTAAATTTTTCGTAAGAATGCATTCCAATACCGCGTCTCCAAGCTTCGCCAAATCGCCGTTCCCTTTTATGTCGGTGCTTCCGGACGCAAGCGCTTCGGCCGCCTGAGGCGTGGTGAGCGCCTCAAAAAGAAGAGACATGTCAAGTGTGGATCTCTCTCCTAAAATTTTATTAAGAAATAATGTCGCGGCATTTCCCGTTTTAAGATGCTTTAATTTTTCTCCTGCGATTTTCCTAGGGTTCTGCATGCTTCATGCCTATAGGTTGCATTGTGATTCACAAGGGCCACGACCGAACATGATACCACGCAATAAGCCCGCGTAAAAGCCGCTTTCGTTATGTTGTTGCGGAGGGCTTATCCTTGCTGCTATGTATCGGCGATGACCGGATTCGCTTCCGCCTTCATCGCCGTTTTTCTCGCCGCTTACGTGCTGGTGGTGGGGAAAGCCATATTAGTGCCGCTGGTGATCGCTCTCTTTCTCTGGCATATCCTGACCGCTCTGGCCAAAGCTTACGCCCGCTTCCTGCCGCATTTCCCGCGTTCTTGCCTCACGCTCAGCATCGCGACGTTTATCGCTGTAGTTTGGCTCCCGGTGGAACTGACTTCGGCCATGATTCCCCGCGTGGTGGAAGCCGCCCCGCTCTATCAGGCCAATCTGGAAGAACTGGCGGCAAAGTTCATGTTGCAGTTGAATATCGAGCAGCTTCCGGCCGCTGAAGACATCGCCGGGAAAATCAATATCGGCGCGATCGTGGCCGCCACGGCGCAAGGCGTAGCGGACGTAACCGGCTATACGCTGATGGTGCTGGTCTATCTCCTCTTCCTTTTTCTGGAACAGGGGAGCTTTGGCCGCAAGCTTTCCGCCATGTTTTCCAACCGCAAAAAAGAAACAAACGCCCGCCGCATTCTGGAAAACATTTCCCGCCGCATTCAAACCTATTTAGGCATAAAAACCCTTATCAGCCTGATGCTGAGCGTGCTCAGCTACGGCTTGATGATGGCGGTCGGGCTGGATTTCGCCGCGTTCTGGGCAGTGTTGATTTTCATTCTTAATTTCATTCCTACCATCGGTGCGGTTATCGCCACGATCTTCCCCGCCTTGCTCGCGCTGGTGCAATTCGAGAACCTCTATCCTTTCCTTATCGTCACCGGCGGCATTACCGTGCTGCAGTTCTTCGTCGCCAACCTTCTGGAAACCAAGCTGATGGGCCGCTCGCTTAACCTCAGCCCGGTGGCGCTCCTGCTCTCCTTGGTGATCTGGGGCAGCATTTGGGGCATACCGGGCATGTTCCTGTGCGTGCCGATAACCGTGGTTGCAATGATCATCATGTCCGAATTTCCATCCACCCGCCCCTTCGCTATTCTGCTTTCGGGAAACGGAAGAATCGAATCACCATGATTGCGCTTCGCAAGGCCGGAGCACGCGGCAGGACGCGCCTCGATTGGCTGGAAAGCTGGCACAGTTTTTCCTTCGGTAATTATTACGATCCTGATTATGAATCTTTTCATGCGCTGCGCGTGTTGAATGAAGACATTGTAGCGCCTGGCGGCGGATTTCCGGAGCACGGCCATCGCGATATGGAAATCGTTACTTACATCCTGGAAGGCGCGCTGGAGCACAAGGATAGCCTCGGCACCGGCTCCGTGATACGTCCCGGCGACGTGCAGCGCATGAGCGCCGGCACCGGCATCCGCCATAGCGAATACAACCATAGCAAAACCCAGCCAGTTCACCTTTTGCAGATATGGTTCCTGCCCGCTGAACTCAGGCGTAAGCCCGAATATGAACAGACGCATTTTTCATCGGAAAAACGGCGGAACCGCCTGCTACTCGTCGGTTCGACGGACGGCAGGGAAGGCTCCGTACGCATTCATCAGGATGTCGCCATGTATGCGGGCATTCTCGATGCCGGTATTTCCATCGCGCACGACCTCTCTCCGGGCCGCGCCGCCTGGCTGCATGTCGCAAAAGGCACTGTCGCGCTTAATGAGCATATGTTGCAGGCGGGGGATGGCGCAGCTATCCGCATGGAGAACTCTCTCAACATCCACGCAAAAAAATCCGCTGAAATTGTCGTGTTCGATTTGGCCTAGCCGCTCTTGCATTCTTGAAGCAGTTTATCCATCCCGAAAGATCGCGGGTTAAGGACATTGTTGGGGTCGTTCTTCCGCTTGATGGCGACATGCCTCTCCACTTTTTCCTTTGGCGTCAGTCTGATCCACTCTTCCGCGCCTTCTTGGCCCACGCCATGCTCCGCCCAGCGCGCACCGTTATATTCTTTGACGACCAAATCGCCGACGCGCTGCAAGAATATGCCGCGCTTTTTCCCCATCTCGCCCTGAATATGCAAGTGAATGGCGATCTTGGCCATGATATGGCCGAAAATAGGCATCGCCAGCTTTTTATCGGGAAACATCTCATGGGCCAACGCCTGCAGCGCATCCAGAAACTCCGGCGCTTGCTTGAGGGGAATGGCTATATCCGGCGCTATGCCGCAATAATCCTGATTGCTCTTCCGGCGTTTTTCCAGCACGCGGGTATTGCACCAGGAAACACGGCGGCGAACCAAGGAAACGCGGGTATTATCCGCATCATAAACAATATCCTCCGCCAAATCGGGATAAAGCGCCGGATCGCTTGCGCCTGCTCCCGGCCCTTTGATCGTCTTAAGAAAAGCGTAATACCGCTCATCCAGGCCATTTTCTTCGCGCTCCGAGGCAACCGTCAACATGGCATAGAAAGGCGCATCTGGAAGCCGCTCCTTCAGGGGGTAATCGTTTCCCATGATTTCTCGCACATTACTCAATGCAGGCGCGGAGATGAGTTCATAGGATTCCAGCCACTCGCCGTGATTCTCCGCAAAGGTTTTTTCCGCCTCCTTGAAAACGTGCAGCAGCGTTTGCCAATCCTTCACGGGCAGCAAGGCCGTATGCATCCGCCGCGGCATGAAGCGCGTCTTCATGCGGAGTTCCGTAATGACGCTGAATGATCCCTGCGAACCGAGCGGATGATCCCCGTAAGCAAAACCGTCCGCCCGAATGCCTGGTTCATCCTCCCCCGGAATGGGACGGCCCGGATTGCTGAAATCAATGACAGCTCCCGCTCCGTTGACTGCCCGCCCCTGCGTGGCATACCTATCCGCCGTCCCGTAATGCCCGGCGCATTCGCCGCCGGTGCCGTTTCCGGCGCACGCTCCGGCCGTTGCAGTGGCAGTGGATTCCATGATGATGGGAATCCGCAGCATGAGGAGCCGCAATACCGCGTTGATATCGTCAATGGCAGTCCCTCCGCCGATATGAATCTCAGCATCCCGCAATGCTTCGCTGCCGATTTCGATGCCCAGCATTGCAAGCTTTTCCGCCAACTGATCCGCCCAGTGGCCGAGTTGCCCATCGCGCCGCCGGAATGCTTCAGGATCAGGCGGGTCCAGCGCGATGGCCCTGCCGTCCTTGAGAATCAAGCCGGTGATGCGGTTCATCCGCGTGGTATTGATAATCATGCCGTCGGATTTTCCCGCTTCGGAAAGCCCGGTATTTCCACCCTGAACGACCGCATGTCCTCCGGTGGCGTTAAGTATCGCGATAACCTGTATAAGCTCGTCGATGCTCGCCGGGTAAACGATGCAAGAAGCATGGCCGGGACCGCCGCGCTGCAGGGTATTCGCCTGCTCTAAAGCGTTTGCGTTATGATCGGCGTCAGCCCATCGAATGCCGGTCTTTTTGACGGCCTTCAAAGCCGCGCTTTCAGGCATCGGCCCTATCCGCGGCAGCGGCAAGGCGAGCACTTGTCATGGGGCAGGCATAACGCAAGGGCTAATATCCTATTTTAGGAATGGAATCATAACACGTATCCGTTTTTTGTAAAACCATGAAAAACCTCTATTTTTCGTCATTGCAAGCTGAGCAATAGCGCCGAGGATTTTTTATTTTGGATGACTCCGGGAGGAATGCGATAAAAAAAAGGGGCCGCAGAGCAGAAGGGGGGTGTGTCAGGTAACACCCTCCCCTCTGCCTACGACGACAATCCTTGCGTACTACTTTGTTGCATGGATTGTCACTTCTTGTAGCCCGGGATTATTTTTAACCCGTCGAAAAATCCGCCATTGTTAATAAAACCGAATTCCAACCGCCCGTTCCTAAATGTTATCTGGGCGATCGTTTGGCGGAAAGAAAATTGTGGGAACGTCGCCTGTTGAAAGCGCGCCGTCGTATCTCCTTCCAGAACCACCAATGACCTGGACGCCAGATCACCACTTCCTGACACTCTCCCCACCCATGCGAACCCGCCTGCAATCGCATAGATATCAGGAGTCCCAACAATTTGAAAGTCGCCCCAAAATCCTGGCGTTTCCGTGTCCACCATATTCCACATTTTTGTTGGAGTTGGGATCGCCGCATTTTTTGCAAGAGCTTGGTTTGCGGCTTCAAATGTCCTTACCCAAACCTGCTCTTCTGCTGTTAAAATAAGCGGCGTGGGTGCAAGCAGAGTGGGTGCAGTTTGTGGTTGCCACGCTGTTGGCCGCTTTTCGCAACCAAACGCGGCTAGAAGCACTCCAAGCAAGAGCGCTCCAATGAAAACACGTGATGTTTTCATAATACTTCCTTTTTGATGATGGTGATAATGTACAACATTAATTCACCGTACTGCCTGACACGAACGACCACCTTGCGGCAGCGTTCCAGTACGGTACTACTGCCAGATGATAAAGCGTGAAGCAGAAAAACGAAGTCTAAGTATATAAGATTATTGATAAATTTGCAATAAAAGCGTGGTTTTTATCTTGCCGTTCGAATTCTGACGCTCTCCTCCCTCTCCCATGCTTGCGGGAAGGGGGAGAAGATATCGGATTGTCCTCTATTTTCGCCTACTTACTCCGCCGCTTCTGTGCGTCCTTCTCCCGTTGCGTCGCCGGCATCGCCGCCCGCGTTATCCTTGATGCCGGGGCAATGCTCTTTAGCGAAAGCACAGCGCGGCCAGAGTTTGTGGTGTTCTTTTTCCGCGCAGCGTTCCTTGGCGCGGCGGCAAAACTTCGCTTTGTCCTCGTCCGAAGACTGACCCCAGCGGTCGCCGATTTTTTCCAGGCGCTTCTCGCGCATTTCCTCCAGGCGCGCCTTGCGCTCCTCGGGCGATAAATCTTTCAACTCATCACGCGCTTCCTTCATGCGCTCCGCGCGCGGACGCTTGGGGGCATCCCCCTCCTCCCCGGCGGAAACATAGAACGGCATTGCTAATGCAACGGCAGTCATCACAGACACGATAAAGACACGGGCACGGTTCATAACTCTTCCTCCTTGGGTTAATAAACATGCTACCATAACACAGTTCCCCGCACCTACAAACACTACACTGCCGCGTTCGATTGCCATCCGTAAAAATTTTATAAAAAACCCGTTGTCATCCGCTTTGAATTCATGTACATAGAGCGCCCCTGCATGTGCGGGGACACCCGGAAAACATGCGACGCGGGTGTAGCTCAATGGTAGAGTCCCAGCCTTCCAAGCTGGTTGTGTGGGTTCGATTCCCATCACCCGCTCCATTGTTGAGTATATAAAAAAGTAAACTGGAACATAAATTAAAAGGAAGAGGACGGAACCATGTCCAAGGCGAAATTTGAACGGACGAAGCCGCATTGCAACGTTGGGACGA
>CAZXYG010000007.1:38845-42265 GCA_964644885.1 uncultured Rickettsiales bacterium | reverse complement strand
GCAGTGCACGCAGTTCTGCGCGTTGATCTGCAGGCGCGCACCCTGCCCTTCGCGCACGATTTCATATACGCCTGCCGGGCAATAGCGCTGCTCCGGCGCATCATATAGCGCAAGGTTATGCGCGATGGGAACGCCCGCGTCCTTCAGCGTCAGATGCACCGGTTGGTCTTCCTCGTGGTTGGTATTGGAAAGGAACACCGAGGAAAGTAGATCAAAGCTGAGCTTCCCGTCCGGCTTTGGATAGTCGATTTTCTTGCAGTCATTCGCCGGTTTCAACGAGCGATGATCCGCATGATGCCGGAACGTCCACGGCGCGCGGCCACGCAACACGTACGTATCGAGCGCAGCATAAGCGAGTCCCGCCCACAGACCCCAGCGAAACGCCGGGCGGATATTGCGAACCTTGTATAATTCCTCATGGACCCAGGAAGCTTTCAGCTTCGCCTCGTAATTTTCCAACGTGCCGCCTGCTTCCATTTTCTCAAACACCGCTTCCGCCGCCAGCATGCCGGATTTCATGGCAGTATGCGTGCCTTTGATTTTCGGCACATTCAAGAACCCCGCGCTGCATCCGATCACCGCCCCGCCGGGAAACGCCAGTTTCGGGATAGATTGGTAGCCGCCTTCGTTCAGCGCCCGCGCGCCGTAGGAAATGCGCCTGCCGCCTTCGAGCGCTTTGCGGATCGCGGGGTGTGTCTTGAAGCGCTGAAATTCCTGGAACGGGCTGAGATGGGGATTGGCGTAATCCAGCCCGATCACAAACCCCACCGCCACCTGGTTATTCTCCAGATGGTACGTAAATGAACCACCGTATGTCCTGCCATCCATAGGCCAACCCACCGTATGCATCACGTGACCCGGCCTGTGATTTTCTGATTTTACTTCCCATAATTCCTTGATGCCGATGCCGTAAGTCTGCGGGTCTGCGCTCACGCGCAGATTGAATTTCTCCTCCAACTTGCGGGTCAGCGAACCCCGGCAACCCTCGGCGATCAGCGTGTATTTAGCGCACAGCTCCATGCCGGGTTGGTAACTTTCCTTCTCTTTTCCATCCCTGCCGCGACCGAATTCGCCGGTCAACACGCCGCAGACTTGGCCCGCATCATCGTACAGTAATTCCTTCGCCGGAAAACCGGGAAATATTTGCACACCCAGCGCCTCAGCCTGCTGCGCCAGCCAACGACAGAAATTACCTAGACTGATAATAATATTTCCGTGATTGTTCATGGGCTGCGGTGTCGGCAGGCGAAGCGCTTTTTTTTCCGTTAAAAAAACAAACGCATCCTCCGTTACCGGGGTATGAAGCGGCGCGCCCTTTTCCTTCCAATCCGTGATAAGCTCGTTGAGTGCACGCGGCTCGAGCACCGCACCGGAGAGAATATGCGCGCCCACTTCCGATCCTTTCTCCAGCACGCACACGCTGATCTCTTTCTGCTGCACCGCAGCAAGCTGCCGTAGGCGGATGGCGGCGGAAAGCCCCGCAGGCCCCGCGCCTACGATTACCACGTCGAACTCCATGCGTTCGGCCATTTTTGCTTCCCTTTTACGGAATCTACGCTATATCATCCTAGCACAGAATAGGAGGATAAGTTGAGCATTATCGACGTACTGGCATGGCAAGTAGTAATGGGCGCGGACGAAGCGTTGGAAAATGCGCCGCAAAACAGACTTGCACCGAAGCCGGCTATCCCCGCTCCTCAATCGGCGGAAGGGAAAAACACAGGTTCCGCACAGGAAAAGCCACGCACCGCATCGCGCGCGCTATCCACCCCCGTAGATCAGGCGCGCGCGCGCGCGGAACGTTGCCATTCGCTTGAGGACCTGCGTTTGGCGGTAGAAACATTCGACGGCTGTGCGCTGCGCAAGACCGCAACCAAAACCGTATTTGCCGACGGCAACCCGAAAGCCCGAGTCATGCTGGTGGGTGAAGCGCCAGGGGCGAATGAAGACTTACAAGGTATTCCGTTCTGCGGCGCAAGCGGCAAACTGCTCGATGATATGCTGGCCTGGATCGGACTCAGCCGAAAAGAGAATCTCTATATCACCAACACGATTTTCTGGCGGCCTCCCGGCAATCGCCGCCCTACGCCCGAAGAACTCAGCCTGTGCAATCCTTTCGTCGAGCGCCACATCGCGCTGCTCAATCCGGCAGCGCTCATCCTTGCAGGCGGCACGGCTACAGCAGCGCTGCTTGATCCGCATACCGGCATCACTAAGCTGCGCGGCAGAAAATATAACTATAGCAATGGTTATCTTGCCGCGCCCGTTCCTACTTTTATTCTCTTCCATCCTTCCTATTTGATGCGCCAGCCGCTCCAAAAACGCAGCGCATGGAAGGATTTACTCGCCATCCGCTCTTTCCTCGAAACACAAAACCTGCTGTAACAGCCGCATTTTTTCTCATGGCTGTTGTAGAAAAGGAACATGCCGCGGCGTTTTATATCAGCGCTGAGTATAACGTCTGTTCTTACGGAATAGTCACATCTTATTATTTCCTATAATACAACTGATTATAGCTTGTATGCGCAGCATGTTTCTACAAAACATATCATTTTGTAAAATGTGACATTGTAAGTAGTATGCATTACGCTTCACGTTCATTGTTAGCTCAGGAGAAAGCTTCTCTATCATGGCGTATTGCGAAATGAGCAATCTCATCGTGACAGAAAGTCAGTAATGGTATAGACAGGTCTTAGACTAAGCGGCGTTACAGGTAGGGGCGTTTTATTCTGGGTAAACACATTATGATGATGATGATGCGGAATAAAAAACAACATCGCGGCTTCACATTGGTGGAGCTTTCCATCGTGCTGGTCATTATCGGCCTCATTGTGGGCGGCGTGCTCGTGGGACAAGATCTCATCAAGGCGGCGAGAATTCGCGCGCAGATAACCCAGCTTCAGCAATTCGACGCCGGCGTGGGCGCTTTTCGCGTAAAATATGACGCTCTTCCCGGCGACATCGTTTCCGCCGCTGCCACTGCCTACGGCCTCAGCGCCGTGGGTGGCAACAACAATGCGCGGATCGAGGACGCCAATAACGCTATTCCCGTGGTAAAATGGAGCGGTGAGACTGCCTATTTCTTTGCGCATCTCGGCGACGCGCAGATGATTCCGGGCTTTTACGATGAAGCGAGCGTGGTATTAGGCACCGGCTTTCCGCAAACCGCTCTCAAGCGTGGCGGCATTCTCGCTTCAAACATCGGTGGAGGGCTTTTCTATTTCGTGGGCCTAAGCGCAGATCAAGTAGCGGCAACCGCTATTGTAGAGGCTTCCATCCTGACGCCTCAAGAGGCGTTCGGAATCGACAGCAAGCTGGATGACGGCCTTCCGGCAACCGGCGGCGTGATTCCGGTAACGGCCATTAACACGCTCGACTCCACGGACGACAGTTGCATCGACGCCACTCCGGCTCCCGATC
>CAZXYG010000007.1:36242-38835 GCA_964644885.1 uncultured Rickettsiales bacterium | reverse complement strand
CCGATCTTTATGCCTTAACATCATCGGCTGTTTCCTGCCAGGTGCAAGTTCGCGCAGGCGTAAACTGATCGCTGGATTTTCTGCTAGAAAAGCGTGAATGTAGCCGCTAAGATGTCGCCCTCTTGAGAGGGGCACGTGTCAATCAAGCCTAATCCCGCCGTTTTTTACAGCGCTCCGGATTATAGCACCGGCGGCGAGCGTTTGATGGGAAAAAATTCCGCTAATGAAGGCTTCCTGAAAGCCTACGTGCATCATGCCGGCGTAGAGAACTTTCATTGTTATTCGCAGACCGAAAAGGGGTTTACCGATTTTTGCAACCGGGTAAATGTGTTTGCCGCGCCCAGAAAACCACAATGCGAATGGATTTCCACCCACACCTTGCACGCATTGAAAAAAACCGGGGGACTTTACATTCCTTCCTGCCAAATTGATTTCCTGGCATGGCAGCGGCGACGAATAGGGCAGCGCGCCTATAGCATCAGCGGCATTACGCATACCATGGCCTCGGAAGGTCCGATGGAAATCCTGCGCAATGTGGTGTTCGGCCCTACTCAGCCTTGGGACGCGCTGATCTGCACCTCGCAGGCCGTAAAATCCAGCGTGGAGTACGTTATTGCCATGTGGTGTGAGTATTTCAGTCAGCGTTTCCATGCGCCGAAGTTTTGGCCGCCGCTCAAACTCCCCGTAATTCCTCTAGGCGTGGATACGGCACAGTATCAACCTACGGAAAAAAACTCGGAAGTGCGTGTTGCATGGCGAAAAAAACTGGGCATTAAGGATAACGACATTGCCTTTCTGTTCATCGGCAGGCTGAGCGCGCATGCCAAGGCGCATCCGGTTGCCATGTACCAGGCCTTGGAAAAAGCGGCTCGGAAAACAAAGAAAAAACTGCATCTTATTCAGGCAGGCTGGTTTTCTAACGATGGCATCGAGCGCTCTTTCAAGGAAGGCGCACGCGATCTCTGTTCATCCGTCACGCACCACTTTCTTGATGGCAGAAAATCGGATGTGCGACGCGACATTTGGCACGTAGCCGACATTTTTACCTCGCTTTCCGACAACATCCAGGAAACCTTCGGCCTCACGCCCATCGAAGCAATGGCGGCGGGCTTGCCTTCCGTTGTCACAGACTGGGACGGCTATCGCGACACGGTGCGCGATGGCATCGACGGCTTCACCATTCCGACGCTTTCCCCTGCGCCCGGCATGTCTAATGATCTCGCCTTCCGCTTCGAAACGGGCGTGGATAACTACGATCACTACCTCGCCAATGCCTGCCAGATTACCAGCGTGGATATTGCCGCCTGTACGCGAGCCTACCTGGAACTCATCGAAACACCCGAACTGCGAAAAAAGATGGGGAATGCAGCAATGCAACGCGCACATGATATTTTTGATTGGAGGCACATCATTGCCGCATATCAAGAGCTTTGGTTTGAGCTGGATGAACTGCGCCGCAGCCAGACAGAATTGGTGCCGTCGAAGCCATCGCTTCCCGCCAACCCCTCTTACGCCGATCCGTTCATGGTATTTGGCAGTTACCCCAGCGCCTATCTCAACATGGATCATAACGTTTGTCTGCTGCCCGGTTATTCTTCCGAGGATTTCAAGACGCTGCGCGGCATGTTTATGAATCAATTCGGCTACCTCGCTCCGGTAGATTTAATGACGCAAACACTCAAAATATTGCAAGAGAAAGGCCCTGCACCAATGGGAGAATTGGTAAAGGTTGCGCCGCAAGAGCACCGTGTTTTACTTGCGCGCAGCCTCATCTGGTGCGCCAAGACGGGCATGATTTCAATCGGGGAGCATAACGCTGAGCAATCGGAAAAGCCCACCCGAAAAGGAAAACCTAAGGCCGCTTAGCGCCATGAAAAAGAAGCGTTCCCTTCATGATCAGGCGTTCTTTGACCGCTTCGCTCGGCTGCTTGCGGTCAACGGCACCGTTATCATGCCGGTAGAAGCCACAGTGCAGGAACTGCTGGAACGCTTTAAAGACCACCCGGAACAACTACGCGCCATTCTTGAAGACGCCGAGGACGATAGCAGTATCCTAGGCAACGATATCGGGGCCATTATCAATCAACTTGGCGGCGCCATGGATCGTCCGCTTGATCTCGAAGAAGCTCCCAAGCCAAAAAAGATCACTGGCGGGGAGAATAGAAAAGGTGGAGGTTTATAGCTACTTGCCTTTTCTCAACAGCACGTAAAAAGCTCCTTCGCCACCATGCTCAGGACGTGCTTTCATAAACGCTAATACACAGGAGCAGTTTTCAGGAAGATTAAGCCAATGCGGAAATTCCCGGCGGATAACGCCTCGCGCCAGACCCTCTTCCAAGCCTCGGCCAGTAACCACCAATATGCACCGTTTTCCGGCATTCTGCGCCGCCGCGAGAAAACCGCGCAGCGCCGCGGAAGCTTCGTCGCGCGTGTGGCCGTGTAAATCCAGTTTACCTTCTATCGGTAGTTTTCCTTTACGCAACCGCTCCAGCGTATGCCCATCAATCCCAGGCGAACCGCCCTCTTGGAGCGGCAAGAACGCCTGGGCATCATGCGCCCGCAATAAGGAAGGCGCTTCTTTTTGTAGGATATC
>CAZXYG010000007.1:34830-36232 GCA_964644885.1 uncultured Rickettsiales bacterium | reverse complement strand
GTTTTCTTCGCTTCCGCATCTTCCGGCGCCACGGGATTTTGACCAGAAAGCCGCTTATCATCCTTGGTTACAAGTTTCCAAAGAGCGATATCTTCAGGAGTCAGCTTGCCGCCTCCTTTGTCTTTATTTGTCCCTGTCATGCGCTGTTTTTGGCAGAAATAGGTAATACGAACCCTGCTGCTTCATATGATCGGCAAGAAATTCGGCGCGACGGCCATAGCCGAAAAACACATCGCCACGCACAGGCCCGCGAATCGCTCCGCCGGTATCCTGCGCAATCATCAGCCTATGGAACGGCCGCGGTTTTTTTCCTTTCTCAGCGGGCAGCGTGGTTTCCAACCAGAGAGGCGCGCCGTACGGAATATAATCGTCATCCACCGCCAGCGATACTTCCGGCGTGAGCGGCACACCCTGAGCGCCTATAGGCCCCTCGCCCTCCAATTCACGAAAGAACACGTAGGAAGGGTTATACATCATCATAGCGCGGGCGCGGTACGGATTGCGATACAGCCATTCACGTATCTTTGCGGCTGACATTTCCTCCTTCGGAATATCGCCGGAATCGATAAGATATTTCCCCAATGCACGGTATGGGCATTGGTTTTTCCCGGCATAACCCACACGCACTGTCGCACCATCATCCAGAATCACCCGGCCTGATCCTTGAATCTGCAAGAAGAATAGCCGCACCGGATCATCAACATAAAGAAATTCAAGATTTTTTTTGTCCAATTCGCCGCTTTCTATACGGCGACGGCCAAGTGCTTCCTCCTCTTTTTTAGGAACTTTATATAAAGGATACATATAGTTACCGCGAGATATTCTCGATCCCGTTAAATCTAATTCATAATATCCTGTAAATAAACCACTTATGTTACTATTGTCGGAAACGATATGGGGTCGAAAGTGTTTTTCAAAAAAACCTCTTGCGTTGCGTTGACTGTTTTCCTTGAGAGCGGCTCTGCAGGCCGGCTTCCAATCTTTCGCCGTGGTTTCCGTTTTACCCATAGATACGGCGTCTGGTAATTTCAACACTTTAGAGCAGCTACGTCTAAAAGCACGAAATGTTTTCGATAAATCAGTTTTTTTCCAATTTGTTATAGACGATACTTCATCTTCTACAAGAAACAGCTTTTTGTTTTTTTGTTGAGAAGCGCACGCCGCAAGCATTAGGGAAAAAACAATGACGAGAAGACGCGAAGCGAAGCGCATGATAGCGCCCTAAACGGAAACAATCATCCAGTTGGGATCACCGGAAGCCAGGTTACGCTCGAACCTCCAGTTGTCAGTGACTCTATCGACATCCGCCGGGTCCCCCTCTATGATTTTACCCTCGGCATCCTTGACTACGCTAATCTGCTCGGTAACAAATTCTACGGCGATTCTGGCAGTTTTTCGCAAT
>CAZXYG010000007.1:30156-34820 GCA_964644885.1 uncultured Rickettsiales bacterium | reverse complement strand
GCCTTAATATCCGCCGCATGGATGGCGACCAATGTGGTGTGCGATCGCTTCTTGGCTAGATCCTGCCGCTCTAGCTCCTGCTCGAATGATTTATATACCTCATTGGAGAGCAGGTTTTGCAGCGTCTTTTTATCGCCTTCATTATAAGCGTGGAGCGCCATCTCGAAAGCGGATTTCGCGCCGTTCAGAAAATAAGCCACGCTGAAACCGGGATCGACGGCCTGGATGGCTTCCACCTTTTCTTGGAGCGCCTTATCCTTGAGTTTCAACTCCACATTGGCTTGCTCGTTTACCGCCGGGATGGGCTGAGTAGGAATATCCTTGCGTCCCAACACTCCCGTTTTCGGCTTCACCCCTCTGGCCTTACCGTAGGGCGCGCCGAAATCCGCTGCCGTATCCGCGCCATCTTTACGGCCCAATACAGTGTAAAGCTTATAAAAAATATACCCTGCCAGCGCCGCGTAAAAGAAAATGTCCAGCATACTCCCCGATTCCATGCATTCATCTTAGACCTATTACAGAGGCTTTGCAAAGGCAAACTTGGCTTGTCACCCCTGGAAAATACCACTAAATTGATACTCCATGCTTCCATCCAACAACATTGCCATCCACATTTCCGGATTGGTCAAACGTTATTGCAACCGCAAAACCGGAGCCATGAGCAAAGCCCTCGAATGCGTTGATCTCCAGGTGCCGCGCGGCGCGTTTTATGGATTGCTAGGCCCAAACGGCGCGGGGAAATCGACCCTTATCAACATTATCGCCGGATTAACGATCAAGACCGATGGAAAGGTAGCGGTAAACGGCATTGACCTGGATGAAGACCCACGCAACGTTCGCCAATCCGTGGGCGTGGTGCCACAGGAGGTGGTGCTTGACCCGTTTTTCACAATACGCGAAACGCTAGAGTTTCACGCCGGCTATTATGGCGTACCTAAAACCAAACGCCGCACGGATGCAATACTGGAAGCGCTGCGCTTGACCGATAAGGCGCACCTGAATTCCCGCCGGCTCTCCGGCGGCATGAAGCGCCGGGTGTTGATCGCCAAGGCTCTGGTGCATTCCCCGCCCATTTTGATTCTCGACGAGCCGACCGCTGGAGTGGACGTGGATCTACGCATCCAACTCTGGGATTACGTGCGCGAGCTCAACCGTCACGGCACCACCGTGCTGCTCACCACGCATTACCTGGAAGAAGCCGAAGAACTCTGTGACACGATTTCCATCATTAACCATGGCCGCATCATAGCCACCGACAGTACGAAAAACTTAGTGAAACTGATCGACCGCAAGCATATCACATTCAGTTTTGAACAAGAATTAAAAGCGGTGCCGAAAGCTTTCCGGCGCTTTGAACCTAAACTTATGGATGGCCACTCGCTTACGCTCTGCTACCACCGTGGAAAAACCTCAATCGATGAACTGCTGGAACTCGTGCGTAAGGCACGGCTCACCATCCGCGATCTCTCCACCAAGGAGCCGGACCTGGAGGATACGTTCCGCTATCTGGTAAATGCCAAACCGGGGATTGCATGAAACTTCTCTTCGTCCATCCCAACATGCCGGGGCAATATAAGCACTTAGCGCCCGCTTTTGCAAAAGATCCTGCCAATCAGGTAGTGTTCCTGACCAAACCGAAACCAAAGGTGAACTTACCGAACGTCACCAAGGTGGAATTTGACACCAAGCGCGACGTGCAGCCGGAAACCCACCGCTACCTGATTCCGTTCGAGCGCGCGGTATTCGCCTCACAGGAAGCCTGGCGCGTGTGCAAGAAAATCAAGGAATCCGGCTTCACGCCGGACGTGATCGTCGGGCATCTCGGCTTTGGCGACGGGCTGTTTCTCAAGGATATCTACCCCGACACTCCCATTCTCACCCTGCTCGAATTTTTCTACAGCGCACGCGGAGCGGATGTCGATTTCCTGCGCGAAGAGGCGATGACGCCCGACGCCGAAGCGCGCATCCGCATGAAGAACGCGCAGCATCTCTATAATCTCATTGACAGTGATTGGGGTATCTGCCCCACTTTCTTTCAATTGAAACAGCACCCAGCAATTTTTCATCCCAAAATTTCCGTCCTCCACGACGGCGTGGATACCGACGCGGCAAAACCGCGGGCGTTCAATAATCTTACCATCGGCAACAAGGTGGTGCTCGGCTCGAAAAGCGAGGTCGTGACGTACATCAGTCGCAATTTCGAGCCGTATCGCGGCTTTCCCACTTTCATGCGCGCGGCGGAAATAATTCTCCGCGAGCGCCCGAATTGCCATATTGTCATGCTCGGCGCGGACGAAGTCAGCTACGGCCAGAAGCCTAAGGGCGGCAAGACTTGGCGGCAGACGATGATGGCGGAAGTGAAGCTGGATCCGGTGCGTTTCCATGTCATGGGCCACCTGCCCTACGACGAGATGATAAAAATCATGCAAATTTCAAGCGCGCATATCTATCTTACCGTGCCGTTCGTGCTTTCCTGGTCGATGCTGGAGGCAATGGCCTGCGGCTGTCTAGTGGTCGGCTCGCGCACACCGCCGGTGATGGAGGTGATTGAAGAAGGCAGGAACGGGCTGCTCGCCGATTTCTTCTCACCGCGCGACGTCGCCGACCGCGTGCATGAAGTGCTGGATCACCCCGACCGGATGCAAAAGGTGCGGGAAGCAGCTCGGCAAACCATATTGGATAAATACGCACTGAAGAAACTGCTGCCGCTTCATATGTGCCTCATCACCGACCTCGCCGAGAAAAAACTCCCGCCCCCGACGATGAGGGAGATTGCTCAACTTTACACATAAGCCGCCATGAAAAAATCGAAGAAAAAATCCGGAAAGAAAAACACAACCCCGCACGCCACCGGTCAGGTGATTCACCTGCCCGCTGGGAAAAAATCGGTGCTGCATGTGGCGTTCGGCACGGTGAAAGATCATGGACCGCTACACAAACGCTTCCAGGGCGAGCAATGGCGCTCAACCCCGCTGGAGTTGCGCATGCATGCTAAAACACCCTTTCCCGATCTCTCCCCTCTCTATGCGCTGCGCGATGCAAATTTCGATGCGGCATGGTTAATTCATACGCTCGAATATCTCTATGCTTACCAGATACCGGAAATACTTTCGCAATTGCGCCGCATCTTGAAAAATGACGGACTGTTGCTCTTCACCGTGCCAGACGCACAGAAGGCTGCAGAATCCGCTTATCGCCAAGGCATGGAAAAACCCCTCTACCAGACAAGGCTAGGGCCGGTAGCGGCCATCGATCTGCTTTACGGCTTTCGCCCCGGCTTACTGAACGATCCCGTGCATCACGCGCACCGCACCGGATTTTCCCCCGGCTCGCTCGGCACCCGCGTCCGCGAGGCGGGGTTCGCTGATATCAAGGTGCAGCGCGACGGCTACAAGCTCTGGGCCGCCGCATACAAGCGCCACCCGATGCCGGAACGCAACGAAATGCAGATCCTAGGCCCCGACGTGAACGAAATGATGTCTAAGCGCGATGAGCTCGACCAGGAGCCTTATCTATGGAAAGGCTTCCCGCCAAAGTAAGTAGCTCTGTTATCTGAAAGGTGTGTTATGTTCTCCGGATTTGCCAGTCGCAGCGGTATCCAGCGGCACTGCATTTTTCTGGTTCAGCCCCTCTTGAGCTTTTTGCATCGCTTCTTTCGCGCTTTGCTGTAACACAGCTTTCCTCAACCATGCAATGCCTTCTGTGCTGCCTTTTATCGTAATGATCATGGTATCGCCTTGGGGATACATAGGTTCATCAATGATTTTAAAAGAATGCCGCTCTTCCGGCTGTTCTGCGGAACCTTGAGCTGCCATCTCAAAAAGCGCCAATGTAAAAACTGGACGAAAAAGACCTGGCTTAGGCGCTACATGAAGGAAAAGACCCTTCTGCCCGCTGAGAGAGTTTTTATCAGGAACAAGAGAATATGTCTGGTTCAGTTCCTTGTTTCCGGGTAGATTCGTAGCATTCTCTCTTTGTACAAAGATGTCATGGCGAGCGAATAAAGCCTGCATTTCTCCTGTTTCTAGCGATATGTCGCTGTTTTGCGCATTCAGCAATTTAAACAAGGGGTCTTGATCTATAGCGCTTGAATTGGCTTTTGCTTGAATCTTTTTGTCTGTCCCTTCGGGCGGATTCAAGAAAAAAAGCGCTAAACGTGGCTTGCCATCCACATCAACAGCCATAAAAGAAGGGCGTATTTTTATAAGCGCGTCCGGATTGTTCCAACCACTCCAATTTTCTAGTTTTTCCGTTATGTGCGCCACAATATCATTTTTTGTGAGAGTTTTATCTCCATTATTGGTTACAGTAACGAACGCTTTGGTACTATCGGCAGGGTCAACACGCGCTTCCCGGAAAAATGTTAGAGCTTTTTCTGGAACGGTTTTTTCCTGGGCAGAATGATCATCACCGGCACAAGTCATGCGCTCTCTTTTTTATTATTTCTCCACGATGATACAGTAAAATCATTAACAGATCGTTAATTATTGCTCGCGGAATGCAACGTTAATATAGTCGGTAAGCGGATCGAAGAAGTAGCGCAGCGGCGTTTTTTTACCGGTAACGATCTGCACCATGGCTGGCATACCGGTTTTCAGCTCTACATCCTGCAGTTTATCGAGCGCTTCCCGGTCGATTTCGATGCGCGCGATATAAAATTGATT
>CAZXYG010000007.1:25331-30146 GCA_964644885.1 uncultured Rickettsiales bacterium | reverse complement strand
AAATTGATTACCATTGACGCTATCGACGAAGCTATCCGCTGATACCTGAGTTACCTTGCCTTTCAGACGCGGCACGACGCGCATCTTGAAGGCAGTCAGCATAACCTGCGCTTCCAGCCCCACATGCACCACGTCGATATCCTGTGGAGAAATCTGCGCTTCGATAATCTGCTTGTCGTCTATGGGCACCACTTCCAGTATAGGCGCTCCCGGCGCAATGACGCCGCCGATGGTATGGACTTTAAGATTGTTCACCAGCCCCGCCTGCGGCGCGGCGATGACGATACGGTCCATCACATCGCCGGCGGCACGGATGCGTTCCTCTAAATCGGCAACCTGCGTCTGGGCTTCGCGCAGTTGTGTAAGCACTTCGCTTAGATTCTGGTTCTGGAGATTGATGATCTGGAGATCGTTTTCAGCGATGTTTTGCTCGGCGCGGGCGATCTGCGCCTGGTATTCACCACGGAATCCCTCCAGTTCCGCGCCCTTTCGCTCCAATGCAAGCAGTCGGCTTTTCTGCGATAAACCCTTCTCCACCAGCTTCCTGGTATCCTGAATTTCCTCGTTAATCAGGGTGAGCTGCGTTTCGGTCGATTTCTCTTGCGCGCGCAGCCCGCCGATTTCCTCTTTAAGCTGAGCGATGCGCTGGTTGAGTACACTGACCTGCCCCTGGAAAGCCTTGCGTCGCGACTCAAACAGCCGCTTCTGCGCGTCGAGAATCTGCGCTGCTTCCGGAACATCCTGCTGTTCAATCAGCCAGGAGTGAAAAGCGATGGAATCCGCGCCGTCGCGCTCAGCCATCAGGCGGCTTTCCGTGGCGCGCGCCACGCGGAGCTGGCTGGTGTAGATGTCGAGCCGCGCCTTGGCGGTGATGTCGCTGAGGCGCACCAGCGGCTGGCCGCTTTCCACGTAATCCCCGTCATGCACAAAAATTTCCGAGATAATGCCGCCCTCCAAATGCTGCACTACTTTCTTGTTCTGATCGAGCACCACCTTGCCCTGTGCAACGGCAGCGCTGTGCAGCGGAGCGAACGCGGCCCACAGAAACAGGAAACCGAACACAAAAATAAACAGCCACGTGCCAAAAGCGATGGGTTTGCGCGCCGCTTCCATCACTTCGGCTTCGGAAACATATCCCGGATCAGCTATGTAACGGATGCTCTTATCTACCGCCTGCACGCATCTTTGCACCGTAACGGCAGGCAAATAACGCTGAAGAGCGCTTCCCTCCTGCCGCGCAACAGGTTGCTCATTTTCCTCTTTCAGCTCTGCCTTCGGCTGAATACGGGCGAGGATCTTGCGTGGGTCTTCCCAACGTTTATGCGCTGTCATTGCCGTTCCTCTACCATTACGCATTATGCTGGCCGCGCCTGTTCGTGCTCAACGTCATGTATTTCTTCCTCCTGCCACGGCTGTATCGGTTTTTTTCCTGGCTGCTGCTGGTTAGGAGAGGGTTTTATTGCCTGATTTTGTCCCTGGAGTTGCGGTTGTGTTTTTTGACGATCCAGATTCTGCACCGGTTGCTGTTGCTGCTGTGACGCGCGCGTGTATTTGGCCATGATTTCCTTGGTCAGACCAAAATCCGCGACCAGCCCGTCCTGCATCACCATCAGGTTATCCACGTGGGTCAGCAAGGAAGGGCGATGCGATACCACTATCGTTGTCATGCCCAGCGTCTTAGCGTTCTGCATGGCAGCAAGCAAGGATCGCTCGCCGGCTTCATCAAGGTTGGAGTTTGGCTCATCAAGCACCAACAGCTTTGGATCTCCGTAAAAGGCGCGCGCCAGCGCAATGCGCTGCCGCTGGCCAGCCGAAAGGCTGGAGCCAGCAACGCCAATATTGGTATCGTATCCCTCCGCCAGGTGTAAGATCAAATCATGCACGCCCGCCAGCTTAGCCGCGCGCACTACCGTCTCGGCGGGAGCGTCAGGATCCATGCGCGCAATATTCTGTTTCACCGAACCTTCAAAAAGCTCTACATCCTGAGGGAGATATCCGATATAGCGCCCGAATTCCTCGCGATTCCAGGTATAAACATCGGCCCCGTCAAGCCGCACCACGCCCGCGCTGGAAGGCCATACCCCGACCATCAATTTGAGCATAGTGGATTTGCCCGCCCCGCTTGGACCCACCACACCCACCGCATCCCCGGCCCTGATAGTAAAATTGATGCCCTTGAGCACCGGCTTTCCGCTTCCTGGAGGAACATAGAATACTTTATCGAAAGTCAAGTGGCCCTGAGGCACAGGCAGCGACATCGCTTTGGCGCGCTCAGGATTTTTTTCGATGACCTTTTTAAGCCTTTCATACGCTTTGATCGTGCCTCTAAGTGAACTCCACGTGGCGATTGCCTGCTCGAACGGCGCCAAGGCGCGGCCGGTAAGAATGGAAGCCGCAATGATTCCGCCCATGGACATGGCATGCCCCAGCACAAGATATCCCCCCACCCCCATAATGGCCACCTGCAGGAATAGCCGCAGCGTCTTAGCCACTGAAGAGATAGCGGCGGAACGGCCGCTTGCAATAGACTGGAGGGCAATAACCTCTTGATTCTGCGTATCCCACCGGCGCACAATGGCATCCATCATTCCCATCGCTTCGATCACCTCGGCATTACGCGCGGAAGACTCAATATAATTAAAATTCCGGACCTGTATTTCGTTGGCTTCGTTGAGCGGATCGCGCATGGCATATTCATTGAGCAGCGCCAGCAACATCAGAATAATTCCGCCTGCCAAAGCAACCAGCCCCAACGTACTGCTTATCATGAACACCACGGCCAAAAAAACCAGCGACCACGGCATATCCACCAAGGCAATCATGCCGCCGCCGGTGAGAAAAGATCGTATGGTATTCAAATCACGGACATTCTGGCCGCCGCTTACTCCAGGGCGCAAAGCCGCAGCGGAGAGCGAATTGGAAAGCAGGCGCCGCGCTGTTTTTTTATCCAGCCATTCCCCGATCTTGATAAAGGCAAAAGAGCGAACAACGGTGAAAAGCCCTAAAAAAACGAACATCCCCATCACTACGATGGTTAGCATCACCAATGTTTGCATGCGGCCCGTGGACACCACGCGATCCAGAATCTGCAAGCTATAGATGGGCAGCCCTAAAACCAACAGGTTAGAGGCCAAGCTAAACAACAGGATAAACCCCATTGCCTTGAATGTGTCTCTTAAAGCGGTGGTGAGAAAATCCTTCGGCAGCGGCTTCATATCTTGATCACGTTATTATTTATTATTTAATTACAATATGTTAAAAATAACATAGGCTCTGAAAGCAGCGACGGATACTACCTAAATCACCCCCTTCTGACCAGATAAAAAATAACCTATCAGATTAATCCATAAAAATTTAACCATTTATTAACTTTATTCCGTTACGATCGATCCTATGCATATGGGAACGATCCTGCATCGATTTAAAGGGGGCATGTTATTTTTCGCTGCCCTGCTTGCAATACCGGCCCAAGAAACCAACGCCGGAAGCATTTTTTCCATGAACGATGCCGTAACCCTATCCACCCTGGAAAGCATTCATTGCGGAAACAGCGCCATTCTCTCCCTGTCCGGCGGATCGTGGCACGGAAACAATAGCGTTGATGGAAATATCCTGATACACAACTCAGGCATCAGCGCCACGAATCAGAACACGGGCTTGGGCGCTACCGTTCAGCAAAGCATCGCCGTGATCCACGTTTCTTCAAGCGCTATTGTGGCGCGTGTTCACGAGAATTAGGCTCAAAATCAGCAGAAAACAAGGTGCATTCTTTACAAAGAAAGGGATGGCAGAAAATCTTGACTAAAGGTATAATGAAACAGGAGGCATGACATGCCCTTGTCATTTCGATCCTGCCGATTCAGAGGATCTGGTTATCGCTTGTATTATCGTTGTTTGACCCTGTTGTTGGGGTTTCTTCTGACGCCTCTTTTCGCGCACGCCGCATGGAATAAACCTTGGACTGGCTGGACAACAGAAGAAATACCGCTACAAAACTACCCAACCACAAGTGGCATTAATGATTTAAAGTTTCAGCTTGCCGACATGGATGGCAACGGCGTTTTCGAGTTTCTTGTAAAAAAATCCAATGGAGATAGAGGCGATTACAGATACCAAAACCCCCCTGAAGTCCCGGAAGATGTCTGTTCGCCTGATGCCGACGGAAAATGCCATGAATGGCTATACGCCTATAACAGGGATGGCAGCCTTAAATGGCAATACCAGTACGGATTGGGGATAGAAATGGGGTTTTGGTATGCGCCCGTTTCCGCCATCGACACGGACGGCGACGGCAAGGATGAAATATACACCAAAGACGCCTCAGATGATTCCAATGAATACCCCGGCGAAATCAATCACGGCGCCGAGTGGCTGACAAAGCTCGATCCGATAACCGGCAAGGTTCTGAAAACCGCCGCATGGCCGCCGCGCATGGATTATAATTACAACAACTATTTCCGCCAGCAGATCACCGCCGCATACCTGGATGGTTATGATAAACCGCCCAGCGTCGTAGTGGTGCGAGGCAATTTTGAATCCATCGGCATCTGGGCTTACGACAAAGACCTTAATATCCGATGGAAATGGACGGCGTACAGCATGGCCGCTGGCGGAGCGCAGGATGCGTACGCAGGCCTAGGAACGGTGGATAGCGTGGTTGCGGTTGATCTCGACGGCGACCTTCGGGAAGATATCATGTACGGCGCCGCCGCCATCAGCAGCATGGGGCAGCCGCTATGGCGCACCCAGGACGCTTCCGACGGCGGCGCCGTGGGCGAGCTGCATTTCAGAAACGACGGTATCGAGATTTACAAA
>CAZXYG010000007.1:14132-25321 GCA_964644885.1 uncultured Rickettsiales bacterium | reverse complement strand
CTCAAGGCTGCGAAGGCTGTTTCCTGGAAACCGGCATCATTAAAGAAAACGGAAACTGGCTCTGGGTAAAGGAACACGCGCTGGAGCATATCGGGCTGGTAGCCTACCTCAACCAGAATTATGTAGAGCCGAAAGACGATCCTATCGCGCAAAAAGGGTTTGTGATTTACGGCAAGCACCAGCCTGAGCTTATACCCGCCGGCGCCGCGGAGGATTGGTTCCTCTACGATGCCGACGGCAATACTATTCCTAATAATTACGATATCCCCACTATTACACAGCTCCCGCTTGCCGCATGGTGGGACGGAACGCAATTTATGAGCGTATTGCATGGCCTTGGAGGAATCCCCGATAAAGTCAACAACACCATGATCGCCGACTTTGACGGCGACTGGAAGGAAGAGATTATTTGGGGCCGCGAAGGCAAGATCACCATTCACCGATCTGAAGCCTGCCCGCCGGACCTGAATATCCCAACGCTTCGCGGCGATAAGTTCTATTACAAGATGCTGACTGCCAGGAACGGCTATTACAGCCGTCCCACCATCCTGACCCATATCGAGCAATTAGCTCTTTCGCCGGCAGGAAGGATAGCGAAAATGGAAAGCCTCGACTGCCTCGGGCAACCGGTCCCCACACAAAACTTCCCTCCGATAAAGAAAGTAGCGCCTCCTCCCGTCAACAATCCTCCTCCGCCTATCCCCACACCCAGCAGGGGTGGAACTTGTAGTTAAAAACCCTCGGGGCAAGGTATGGAGATATGGAAATCTCGAGCCATTATAAGGGGCGCACAATCGAAGACACTTCAGATAGCCGTCCGTCGCCGGATGTCATCCTCGATGAGTGTCCGAACGTTTCGGGTTTTATTCGTTTTTGAGCGCGCCACTCCAATCGGTTCAATGCTGGAGATCGCCGTCACCAGGCCCCCGATATTGGTCATGAAAATTTCCTCCGCTTCATGCAGCATCTCCAGCGCGAAACGGCCTTCCCGTTTTTTTCCCGGCCATAAATCCAACACCCGGCGGCGCACGGTTCCCGGCACGAGAGGCAAGCTGGCTTCAGGCGTATAAAGCGTATCTCCGTGGAACCAGAATAGATTCCCGGAGGCGGTTTCGCAGGCATGTCCTTGCGCGTCGAGCAGGAGGGCATTATCGCAGTTTTCTTTCCGCGCCTCGCGCATGGCAAGCACGTAATGGAGCGCGCTATTGACTTTGCATGGCAAGCAATAATGCACGCGACAGGAAGAAACCCATAAACGCAGGCTCTGGAAGGATGGAAAAGGTTTCTCAATAACCTGAAGCACCGGATAAGGTTCCTCATCGCCGGGCAAATAGCCTATCGCGCCCGGCCCGTTCACGCCACGGGAAACGATGATGCGGACATAGCCCTCATCAAGCGCGTTTCGCGTCATCAGCTCATGGCACAGGCTCTCCAACGCATCTGCATCTATGGCCAAATCAAAGGCGCGCAAACCATTCTTCAAACGTTCCAGATGCGCAGGAAAATCGTACATCTTCCCGTTCGTGACAAGAATCGTTTCAAAAATGCCATCGCCGAAACGAAATGAGCGGTCATCAACCGATATCGCTGCTTGATCTTCCGGTATAAAACGATTTTTCAAGTAAATGTAGCGCATGCAGCCGCTACGGGACCCTTAGGCGGTAGAGTCGGCTAAATCCTGCACCGCCTGTTGCAATTTCTGCAACGCGCGATTTTCAATCTGGCGTACACGTTCGCGGGAAATTTTATGTTTTTGACTGAGTTCCTCCAGCGTGGCCGGAGCTTGCTTCAAGCGACGCGCCTGCAGGATACTCAATTCACGCGCATTCAGCGTTTTCATCGCCTCCTGCATCAGGCCGCGCTGATGCTCCGTATGTTGCGCATCGGCAATCAGCGATTCCTGGTTGGCGCGGTCATCGGCCAGCACTTCAATCCACTCGTGCCTGCCTTCGTCATCAAAGGTGCGGTTCAACGAATGATCGCCACCGCTCATGCGCTGTTCCATCTCCACTACATCCCGCTCAGAAACATTGAGTTCGCGGGCAATCATCCGTACGTCGGAGGGGGCCAGGCTTTTCTCATCCGCCTTGAAGATGCGGTTTTTTATACGCCGCAGGTTAAAGAACAATTTTTTCTGCGCCGCTGTAGTGCCGAGTTTCACCAGCGACCACGAATGCAGGACATATTCCTGAATGGAGGCTTTGATCCACCACATGGCATAAGTGGAAAGGCGGAAGCCTTTTTCGGGGTTGAATTTTTTGACGGCCTGCATCAGACCTACATTACCCTCGGAAATCAGATCCACCAGCGGCAACCCGTAACCGCGGAACTTCATGGCGATTTTGACCACCAAGCGCAAGTGGCTGGTGACAAGCCTATGCGCGGCCTGTAAATCCTTGTTATCCACCCAAGCCTTGGCTAACACATACTCCTCCGCCTCGGAGAGGAGGGGAAATTTATTGATCTCGGCCAAGTAGCGGGATAGCCCCGCATCAACCAGTGCCGGCAACGCAAATGTTTTCGTGGTCATCGTTTTTTGATTATAGCTCAAATCCGGAGGTGTAATCTAGCACTTCACACTCACGTTTGCAAGAGGGCTATAGGTTTTTTAAAGCCTCCACAACCTCCTGAAGATCCACCGGAATATTGCTTTCAAAGATCATTTCTTTATCGTTATCAGGATGCTTGAACACAATACGGCAGGCATGAAGCGCCTGTCGGGGAAAATCATGCAATAGCCGAGCAGCCTCCTCAGGAAGGGAAGATGGCAGTTTGCGTTTCGGGTTGCCATAGGTACGGTCGCCGATCAGGGAATAGCCTGCATGGGTGAAATGCACGCGGATCTGGTGCGTGCGACCGGTGTGCAGCTTACACTCCACCAGCGAGGCCAGGCCGTTGCAAAATACCTCAAACACGCGATAGCGGGTGAGGGCTTTCTTCCCGCCCGTACGCAATACAGCCATTTTCTTGCGGTTTTTTGGGCTGCGGCCAATATTGCCAGCGATTTCACCTTGCGATGGGCCTGGTACGCCCCATACCAGCGCCAGATAAGTACGCTGCAGGGTGCGTTTCTGGAGCTGATCCGCCAGCGCGTGGTGCGCTTTGTCTGTTTTGGCCACCACCATTAGGCCGGAGGTATCCTTGTCCAGCCGATGCACGATGCCGGGGCGCTGCACTCCGCCGATGCCGGAAAGTTCTTTGCCGCAATATGCCAGCAGCGCGTTCACCAGGGTATCCTGATGATTGCCCGCGCCGGGATGCACCGTCAGCCCCGCGGGTTTATCGAGGACAAGCACGTGCTTGTCCTCATAAAGAATAGTAAGGGGCATGGGAGTGGCGCGTAAATCGGAGGGTTCCGCCGCCGGGATGGCAACGGTAACGCTGTCCCCCGGTTTGACAGCCAGGGCGCAGTCCGATACAGTCGCGCCATTGCGCCGAACGTGGCCGCCGTTAATCAGCGTCTGGGCGCGGGTGCGGGAAAGCTCCGGAATTCTCCCGGCGATAACCTTATCCAAGCGACTGCCTGATTCTTCCACTGTAACCGCGAAGGTATGCATATGAACTTTCTAAAATTCGTCGTAGTGTTCCTGGGTATCCTGCTGGTGGCAGCGAGTATAATCACTCTGGCGCTGGTACTCCAGCGCGGCGTAAAGCGGCCTGAAAAATCCCACGTCGCGCAAGATGCCTGCCCCGGCGGGGATATCGCCATCGATCGTGAAAACGGCCTAAAGGAATTCAAGATGGAAGGCAACCGCGTGCTCCTCCACATCCAGGGCAGGACAGGCCGGGATAAGATTATCATTGTCGATGCCTGCGCGGGAAAAGCAGTGGGCGCAATTACGCTGGAGTGAGCATATCATGATGAGAGTGTTGCTGTCCGTTATGTTGCTATTGATGGCGCATATTCCTTGCGCCCATGAAATAAAGCCGCATTATACAATAGGCACGGGCAGTAAGGAGGCGGCTTACTATCCTGTCGGCACCGCTCTCTGTGAAGTCATCAATGAAAATGCCCTGCCGTTTTCATGTGCGGCAATTTCCACCGAAGGTTCCGTGTATAATTTAAACGCTATCAAAACCGGCGCACATCCCTTTGGCATAAGCCAAGGTTCCATGCAATACAAAGCATACCTTGGTCTTGATGAATTTAAAGCAGAAGGAATAAATCCCGATTTAAGAACGGTCATCCCCCTGCATGTGGAAACCATGCTGCTGGCAGTCAAGAAAGATTCCGGTATTCATTCGTTCGAAGATTTAAAAGGGAAGCGTGTGAATATAGGCAACGAAGGTTCCGGCACCCGCGCCATTCTGGAGCGCCTGTTTGCACATAAAAACATGGCACTTAGTGCAATGGAAGCAAGAAGCTTTAAAAGCGGAGAGTTGCCGGATCGGCTTTGCAACGGCAGTCTCGATGCGGCCATTTATTCCACGGGACATCCCAATGGGATTTATAAAAAGATGATCGAAGAATGCGATGTTTTACTGGTGGATTTGTGGGACGAAGACATAGCAGCGTTTGTGAAAGCCAACCCGGAATTTATTCCGGCACAGCTACCCGCGCATACATATTCCGGGCAGAATACGGCAGTGCAAGGATTCGGCATTCAAACCGTCCTTTCCGTTTCCGTAAAAATTCCTGCCGAGCACATAGAAACGCTGATAAAGACCATCAGAAACCATCGCGAGAAATTGGTGGAAAAACACCCCATATTTGCTTCAATCTCCTTTGATTATAAGGAATCCAGCCGGTTGGCTCCTTATCATAAGGGCGCTTTGCAATACTTCCGGAAGTAGCCAATCGCCGGGGTAGTGTAGGTGATTTCTCATTGACAGCGCGGGATTTTGTGACATACTCCGCCCCTCGAATTTTTGAACGCAGGGAAAGCCGATGCAGACGCGGGCGATAACGCCGAAAGAAATTACCCGGAAATGGTGGGTGGTGGACGCCGAGGGCCTGGTGCTGGGGCGCGCCGCCGCCGAGGTTGTGCGGCTGCTTCGGGGCAAACATAAAACCCTTTACTCGCCCAATCTTGATTGTGGCGATAACGTGGTGGTCATCAACGCCGAGAAAGTGAAGCTTACCGGCAAAAAAGCTACCGGAAAGCCGTTCTACTGGCATACCGGTTATCCCGGCGGCCTCAAGGAAATTACCAAGAAAGAGCGCCTGGAAAGTAAATATCCGGAGCGGCTGTTTCTCAAAGCCGTGGAGCGGATGATTCCGCGCAGCCCCATGGGCAAACAGCAAATGCGGAAGCTCTTTGTCTATGCAGCGACAACGCATCCGCACGAAGCGCAACAGCCGGAAGCCTACGACATTGCAAGCAAAAACCCAAAAAATAAGCGGTAAGCCATGATCGATATTTCCGCAGCGGAAACGAAAACTATCGAGGCAGCCGCGCCGAAAGCCGAGGAGAGAAAGCCGAAGCTCGACGCGCAAGGCCGCTCTTATGCCACAGGCCGCAGAAAAGAAGCCTCCGCCCGCGTCTGGATTAAATCAGGCCGCGGTAACATTACCATCAATACGAAAGAAGGCAGGCAATATCTGGCGCGGCCCGTGCTGCAAATGATCGTCAACCAACCCTTTGAAATAACGAAAACCGCTGGGCAGTTCGACGTTGTATGCACGGTGGAGGGCGGCGGTCTTTCCGGCCAAGCCGGAGCAATTCGCCATGGCATCAGCCGGGCGCTGGCCAATTTCGACCCATCGCTCCACAAAATATTGCGCAAGGGCGGGTTCCTCACGCGCGACAGCCGCGCCGTGGAACGCAAAAAATACGGTCGGCGCAAAGCGCGTCGCAGCTTCCAATTCTCGAAGCGTTGATTACCGAAGCATTTTGCAGTATGCAAAAGGTGCCCTTCGGGGCACCTTTTTTGTTTTGAGACGTGTTATGACCAAGAATAAAACCATTAAAGCCGTCATCATCGGCGCGAGCGGCTATACCGGCGCGGAACTGGCGCGGCTGCTGCAATACCATCCGAAGGTGCAGATCACCGCGATGGTGGCCGATAGCAGCGCGGGCCAGCCCATCGAAGCGCTTTACCCCCATTTAAGCGGCATCGGTTTGCCCGGCCTGGTAAAGCTGGACGCAGTGGACTTCAACGGCGTGGATGTGGCGTTTTGCTGCCTGCCGCACGCCACGACGCAGGAAGTAGCGGCCTCGCTGCCCACCTATCTTAGAATTATCGATCTTTCCGCCGACTTCCGGCTGCAGGATACGAAAGCCTATGAGCAGTGGTACGAAACGCCACACAAAGCGCCCACGCTTCAGAAAGAAGCGGTCTACGGTTTAACCGAATTATTTAGGGCCGAGATTAAAAAAGCGCGGCTGATCGCCTGCCCCGGCTGCTACCCCACGTCAGCGACGCTGCCGTTATTCCCATTGCTGAAAAACAAACTGATTGATCCCGGCGCCATCATTATCGACGCCAAGTCCGGCATCACCGGCGCCGGCAGAGGCGCCAAGGTCGCTAATCTCTTCGCCGAGATCAACGACGCCATGAAAGCCTATGGCGTAGGGCACCACCGGCACATGGCTGAAATCGATCAATCGCTGTCGCGGGCAGAGGGCACGCCCGTGACGGTCACGTTCACGCCGCATGTAGCGCCGATGAACAGAGGCATTCTTTCCACAATTTACGTACGAATGAACAAAGGCGTGACGGTGGAAACTCTCAAAAAAACGTTATCGGATACCTATGAAAACGAACCGTTCGTTACGGTGCTCAAAAACAATCATGCGCCCGGCACGCGGGAAGTCTGCGGCACTAACCGGGCGATCATGAATGTGTTTTCCGACCGGAGTACGGATAAAGCCATCCTCATTTCCGTGATAGATAACCTCGTCAAAGGCGCCTCCGGCCAGGCGATACAGAACATGAACCTGATCTTCGGCCTGCCGGAAACGGAGGGATTGTTCCATCTGCCTGTGTTTCCATGAGGCCCTTTATCCTCCCTTATAAAGGCATTATGCCGAAGATCGCCGAGGATGCGTTCATCGCGCCGGGGGCGGTAGTGATCGGCGATGTGGAGATCGGCAGCCAAACCAATGTTTGGTTCGGTTGCGTCATCCGCGGCGATGTAAACACCATCCGCATCGGCGAACGCACCAATATCCAGGATGGCACGGTCATCCACGTTACGCGCAAGACCGGACCCACCACGATCGGCTCCGGCATCACTATAGGCCACATGGTACTGCTGCATGCCTGCGAAATACAAGACGGCGCGTTCATCGGCATGAAATCCATGGTCATGGATAATGCGGTGGTGGAATCCGGCGCGATGGTGGCGGCGGGCGCGGTAGTCACGCCCAAGAAACACATTCCAACGGGTGAAATATGGGCCGGGAATCCGGCGCGGTTATTGCGCTACATGACGCCTGAAGAAACCGCTTATATCACAATTTCCGCGCAGCGATACGTGGCACTGGCGGAGGAATACAAGAAAAACTGATGCCTATTATCTGCGTCGGGTATGTACCGCTGGTCCGTACCGTCCTACAGGACGGCCAGACCCATCCGTATCGGTAAGGCGTTCTAAAAAGCGTTCATCTATAGCCCTTCTTTCTGCAGGCGATATCAATTGCGCCATAGGAAAATGATCCTGGGCGCTGAAATTCTGGCCTTTCTTTACCCTGCTATATTTCTCTACAAATTTTTTTACAAGCCTCTCAAAATGCGCTTCTATCGCCGCATCCAAGCTGGTGACCGTTGCTTTGAACCCCCAATCCCTTTCAGCATCTGCAGTATCCATTGCCTTGGGCCATTTTCTGCTGAATTCGACTTTGGCAGATTGGTATTGGCTAGGATCAAACACCATCTCAAAAATTGGCGTTTTCTTTTCTAAAGCTACTTTTACTTCCCGCATGCTGGCCGAGAAACCTTGTATGCCATAAACAGAACATCTTTCTCTAATCTTATCCGGAGTTGCATAAGCAACCATAAGAAACCGGAGCGTCTCCGGGCCGACATCCGTGCCATCAATCATTGGAAACGTCGCTTCCGGCTCTACGGCAGGATTCAAAATAAACTTTCCCATCTCCTTTGAGAACTTTGAAAACTCCGGCACTATTGCTCCATCTCTTATCTTATCCATAAGGTTGATCGGCCCCCTAATTAAATCGCAGCGCCTGATGGCCTCAGCTTCAGCCGCCGCCACTATAGCTAAATCGATTTGTTCGGTTGTGCCGTTACTCGGTGGAATGGTACAGGTCAGCACACCCGGATAGCGTAAGGACGTAAACACGGTTTCTGTTCCCGGCATGTTAGACAACATGTAGAAGACATGCTCCATCGCGGCTTTCGATGACCCGTAGGAACCTTTAATGCCATGACGCGCCTCAATTGTAGAGGGTCTGCCATCGGACTCTGCAACCAACGCGGCAATAGAACTTGGTACAAAGAAAACCTTGACGCCGTTAGCTTTAGCGATTCTTGCCATATCGAGAACCGCCCAAAAATTTATGTCCATGGCAATTTCGGGTTGCGCCTCCGCAGCAGCAGATAGAAAGGCAGCCAAGTCACAGGCTATCGATACACTTCCGTATCCTCTTGCTTGTAAGTCTTGCTGAAACTGAAAATTATCTCGCACATCCCCATATTTAAAGTTTAAAACCGTGCGATGAAGCAGCGACGCATCTCTGCATATGTAGCTGTCTTTAAAGTCTTTATAAGGATAAATTTCCTCAATGGCAGGCAGCAGATAACCAAATCCCACCTGACCCATCGCGCCCTGCATATGAAACCGCAGCTTGTCTCTTACCAACCATGGATTCAGTTTAGCCATTGTCCGCAGTTCTTCTAGACGCGCCGCCTGGGCCTTTTCTATATCAGTATTTATGGATACCATAGCTTCTCCGCTCAACAGTATACTCGGTATATTCGGTTTTCCTGAGCGCTCGCGCACTCATGGAATGATTGACATAATAAAGGAAAAAAGTTAATAAATAATTAAAATATTTATTTTAATGCAATGCACCTGTTCGATTTCATAGTCAACCATCATGGGTTGTTTTTTTCGGATATTCTTGGTTTCCTCGCCGAGGACGCCCATATCCCCGCGCACATCTCTATCATTTTCGTTCTTGGTTTGGCGGTGATCGTTACCATCCTAGGCTGCCTCGCCACAGGGGCTTGCCTCTATTAATGAATCCGTTTCCATCCTGCCAGAAAATAGTATTTCTTGCTCATATCAGGCCGTGACTTTTGCGATGTTTGGAGCTACAAAAGCTCGGTTGGCATGCAAAAAATCTTGGATCAAAAAATAATATTTTATAATTAACATAACATGCTGAAAAATATTGCGAAAATTATACTTCCTATCATTGTTCTGATTGTCGCGGGGCTGTGCGGCGCACCGTATCTTATCAACTGGAACGACTATAAGAACGCCTTGGCTCAGAAGGTAAAAGACGCGACGGGATATGAACTACGCATAGACACACTTTCAGCATCCGTTTTCCCGCTGCCAAAACTTACGGCAACCGGCATCACGCTCGGCAATAACGCAAGCCAGGAAAATGCGCTGGCCGCATCAGGGCTTGAGGCCGAAATATCGCCTCTTCCCCTTCTCCTCGGCTCTATTCAAATATCGGGCATTCTCATCAAGGACGTTGGTTTCACCATACATTCCTTTGAAGATGAAAAAACTTCCGGAGGAGGAGCCGATACTGTCGAAAAGGTTCTGGATGTTTTAGGCGTTCATCGCATTTCTCTCCAGAATGCACGCATCACCCTCATCTCCGGAAACCGTGCAAAACCGGTAATCAGAGAAGTAACGCTCACTCGCGCAGAACTTGAAGCCGGGTCGGCATCAGGGCCTTTTTCCATCAGCGGGCAAGTGGAATCCGGCGACGCTCGCGTGCCTATGGCTCTGAATGCCAGCATCGGCGACATGGCAGGAGGAAAACCCGCAAAACTTACCTTTGCGGTTACAGCCGGATTATCGCTCATGGAGTTAAACGGCACGATCAGGAAAGAAGGTGGCCGCGTGCTGGCTGAAGCCAGTTTCCTGGCAAAAATAGATCAATCTGCCCGCGAGCTTGTGGAACGTTCCTCGCTTTACCGCTCTCGTTTCTCACGCATCATTTCCAGTATGTTTTCACAGCAGCCGACAGAAATAAAAGGCGACTTTTATATATCAGAACAAGGAGCGGGGTTAAATAACGTGTCTTTTTCCTCAGAATCCACCAAAGGCACCGGAAAAGTTTCAGTATTGCTGGATAAGCTCAGGAATATCGATATCCAATTGGTATTCGATGCCGTGGATATTGACGCCGTGCTTGCTTCGGAATTGACTTATGCCAGTAAAGAAAAACTGCGCCGCGCTACCGGCACGGAAGAAAAAGCCGCACAGAATGTACCGATCGAGAATAGCTTCGCGGGCGACATGAATTTTCTGATCGATATTATGGCGAAGGAGATAAGGTTTAAGGAACACGCGCTGCAGAACGTCAATCTCAAGATGGGCGTGGCGCAGGGCAATGCCTTGATTCGCGCTCTCAATATCCAAGGCATGCCCGGAAACACAACCCTGGCTTGGAACGAATTGCCTCTCTCTGAACAGAACGCGGACGGACGGCAGGAAGCATTAGGCAAGATAAGCCTGACAGGCGACCGAATGGATAGCTTTGCGAATTGGATCGGTGGAAAAAACATCCTCCCCGATACACCTGCTTTCAAGGCGTTTTCCCTGAACGCGGACATCGCTTCCGAAGCGTTACAAGTGCGTGTGCCGCGCATTGAGCTGGTATCGGGACCCGTCATTGTCATTGGCCAGGCAGAAATCAACCGAAGCGAGGACGTACGCATTAACGCCGCTTTTCATATAAACCAACTCATGCTGGATGAATATCTCAGCAAAGTGACGGAAGGAAGCGGGCCAAGACTCAACGCGGAAAGAAAAGTTTTAGTGAGTCTTTCAGGTCTGGAATTGCTGCTCGACAATCTGAGCGCCTCGGTAGAAATTGATAATGTGCAATATCATGCCAATGATTATATCGATTGTTCCGGACTGATTGAAATTACGCCTGACTCCATTAATCTGCTGAATATCGCGGTTGCTTCTTCCCCGTTTGGAAAGATATCGGGTGAAATCCGCGTACCGGTCGAGGTGCTGAAACCACATCCTCAGATCAATGCGACTATTGAAAAGTTTGACACAGGCTTTTTTTCTGAAAGCGGCGGTGAAG
>CAZXYG010000007.1:13047-14122 GCA_964644885.1 uncultured Rickettsiales bacterium | reverse complement strand
GAAGAAAAACGCGAAGCGCCTTCAAGCGCTCCAAACGAAAAATGGTCTGAGAAACCCTTTAATTTCAGGGCGGTGGAAATGCTCGAGAAAGGAAAGGCGCGCATTATCATCGGCACATTTCAACATGACAATATTATGTTGAAAAATGTCAGTTTCTCCATGGAGCTGGCTGATAACAAGCTTATGATCCCCGACCTCAAGACGCACGTTTTCGATAGCGAATTGCTTGTAACAGAGGGGGTGCTGACGTTCGGCGATGAACGGCCCACTATGCGGTTTGCATTCGATATCGCTAATACGGATCTCAAGCAGGCGCTGGAAACATTAGTAGGTTATACCCTCATCACCGGCAGGGGAAGCATTACAGGCAGCGTTGCCATGTCCGGAAAAAACATCAGCGAGTGGATAGATTCGATGGAAGGCTCCGCGCGCATCTATGCCAGGGCCGTTTCCATCAAGGGCATGGACTTTGATCTGTTAGGCAAAAAAATGGGGGCATTAAAGGAGCTTGAAGACATTCGGTACTGGTCTCATCGCGCTTTGACCACAGGCAAAACGTATGTCGATTTTCTCACCGCCTCCATTGCCGTGCGGAGAGGCAAGCTGTTCTTTGAAAATATTTCAGCCACCCAGGCGCGCATTGTCAATTATACGATAGAGCTTATAGCGGACTTGGCGCGGTGGACTCTGGAGGGAAAAATCAACCTTTCCGTCAGGACCAATGAACAAAAAAGTATCCCTATTCCCGTTGCCATAACCTTGGCGGGCGACCTTTCCAATCCCTACGTCACATGGGATAAATCGCTGTATGAACAATACTGGGAGCAAAAATACTTCCGTTATTAATCGCGCAGATTCACGAATTGCAACGGCAGTTCCAACGATTCATTATTTCGCAGCATCTGGATAACGACCTGCAGATCATCACGTTTGCTGCCGGAAACCCGTAGTTCATCACTACGGATGGAAGCTTGAACTTTAATCTTTTGATCCTTGATCCATTTGACAATTTGCTTTGCCGTTTCCTGATCAATGCCTTGACGGACTTGGATCTGCTGGCGGAGCATATTTCCAG
>CAZXYG010000007.1:6229-13037 GCA_964644885.1 uncultured Rickettsiales bacterium | reverse complement strand
GCCTCGGCGCGTGATATGTCCTTTCAGCATGGTTTGTACGGTCTTGAGTTTATAATCGTCGTCGGCAAGCAGCGTAAGATCATTGTCGTTACGCTCAATACTGAATTTGCTGCCCTTAAAGTCGTAGCGTTGGGAAATTTCCTTTCTCAAGGCATTCAGGGCATTATCCACTTCCTGAATATTGGTTTTGCAAACGATATCAAAACTCGGCATGGCCGCACCTCCCCTCTTGCGATCGCGTTACCGCCATTTTATATCATTGTGCCGCCATTCAATCAATCACCCCGGCAATGCGGTATTTACATCCGCATATCCAATAGGCTAAATGATGATGGCTTGACATGCCTCGTATTTTTCGAGCTGCGTGTCAGTGCTTCTGTTAAAAACAGAGACTTTGAGTTTTTTTCAACATGCGGGCGATGATGATAAGCGTCAACGAACTACGCAGATCCTTCCTTGATTTCTTCCGCGGAAAGCAACATGACGTGCTGCCCTCGGCTTCGCTCGTGCCGCATAACGATCCCACGCTGATGTTCACTAATGCCGGGATGGTGCCGTTCAAGAATGTGTTCAGCGGCGCGGAAACCCTTGCAAAAACTGATAAGATGCCCATCAAGCGCGCCGCCAGCAGCCAGAAATGCGTGCGCGCGGGCGGCAAGCACAACGATCTCGACAATGTCGGATACACCGCGCGGCACCTTACTTTTTTCGAGATGCTGGGCAATTTTTCCTTCGGCGATTATTTCAAGGAGGACGCGATTGCCTACGCCTGGGAACTGATTACAAAAGAACTCGCATTACATAAAGAAAAACTACTCGTCACCGTCTATCATACCGATGACGAGGCGGCGGGTTTGTGGAAAAAAATCGCCGGACTGCCGGATCAAAAAATCATCCGCATCGCCACCAACGACAATTTCTGGTCGATGGGCGATACCGGCCCGTGCGGGCCGTGCTCCGAGATTTTTTACGATCACGGCGAAAGCATCCCCGGCGGGCCGCCGGGAAGTAAGGACGAGGACGGCGACCGCTTCGTCGAAATCTGGAACCTGGTGTTCATGCAGTATGAAAAACTCGCGGACGGCGCGCAAATCAATCTGCCAAAACCCTGCATCGATACCGGCATGGGGCTGGATCGCACTTCCGCCGTGCTGCAGGGCGTGCAGAGTGTTTTCGATATTGACTTGCTCCATGCACTCATTCACGCTTCCGAGGAATTGAGCCACACCAGGGCGCAGGGCAAGAAACAGGCCTCGCACCGCATCATCGCCGATCATCTGCGCTCCTCCTGCTTCTTGATCGCGGACGGCGTGCTGCCCTCCAATGAGGGCCGCAGCTATGTGCTGCGCCGCATCATGCGGCGCGCCATGCGCCACGCGCACCTGCTGGGCTGCAAGGAACCGTTGATGCACCGGCTGGTTCCGGCATTGGTGCACGAAATGGGCGAGTCCTATCCCGAGCTTCACCGCGCCGAAGCTCTGATTATCGAAACATTGCGGCTTGAAGAAGAACGCTTCCGCGAAACGCTGGAGCGCGGGCTAAAACTTCTGGAGGAAGAATCCAAGAACCTCAAAAAAGGCAGCAGCTTGCGCGGCGAAACCGCATTCCGGCTCTACGATACCTACGGCTTCCCGCTCGATTTAACGCAGGATATTCTGCGCGTGCGCGGCATCGCGGTGGAATTGCAAAGCTTCGATGCCGCCATGGCCGAACAAAAAAAGCGCGCGCGGGCCGCCTGGGCGGGTTCCGGCGGACAAGCCACCGAGGACATCTGGTTCGGCATCCGCGAACGGTACGGCGCCACGGAATTCCTGGGATATGAACTGGAAAAAGCCAAGGGCATAACGCTGGCCTTGGTGAAGGACGGCAAGAGCACAAACAACGTTCAGAAAGGCGAAAAAATCGCGCTGATTACCAACCAGACGCCTTTTTACGGTGAATCCGGCGGCCAGATGGGCGATTACGGACGTATTTATACCGACAAAGCGGAAATCGCTGTCACCGACACCAAGAAAATATTGGGCGCTCTGCATGTGCATATCGGCAGGGTAGAGAAAGGCTGTATTGCCGTGGGTGATGAGGTTGTGCTTGAAATCAACGTGGAGCGCCGCACTGCCTTACGCGCCAACCATTCGGCCACACACCTTCTGCACGCCGCGCTGCGGAAACAATTAGGCGAACACGTAATGCAGAAAGGATCGCAGGTGGAGGCCTCCGGTTTCCGCTTCGATTTTAGTCATCCCAGGGCGCTCGCGGCGGCAGAGCTGGATGCCATTGAGGACGAAGTCAACCGCCTGATCCGCCAGAACAGCGAAGTCATGACCCGCCTGATGACGCCCAAGGAGGCGGTCGAGCAAGGCGCGATGGCATTGTTCGGCGAGAAATATGGTGACGAGGTGAGAGTTTTGAGCATGGGCAAGGAAGAACTGCGCGATTATTCCGTCGAGCTATGCGGCGGAACGCACGTCAAATGCACGGGCGATATCGGCCTGTTCAGAGTAACGAGGGAATCGGCGGTGGCAGCGGGTGTGCGGCGTATTGAAGCGGTCACCGGTAAAGGCGCGCTGGCTTATATACGAGAGAATGAACAACGCTTACAGCAAGAAGCTGATGCCGCTAAAGCCTCGCTGCGCGATGAACGCAAGAAACTGGAACAGGAAATTGCCGACCTGCGCAAAAAGGCTGCGCTGGGCGGGGGAACCGCGGAATCACAGGATAAGCCCGAAATTATAAACGGTGTTCAATTTATTGGTAAAACGTTCGATGATCTACCTCCCAAGGAACTCAAGCCGCTGGTGGATAATTTCAAGCAGAAGCTGGGTTCCGGCATCGTGGCGCTGGTGGCTTCGAGCGAGGGCAAGGCTTCCATCATCGTGGGCGTCACGCCCGACCTCATGGCGAAATATAACGCGGTGGATTTAGTACGCGCCGGCTCCGAGATATTGGGCGGCAAGGGCGGCGGCGGCCGCCCCGACCTCGCCCAGGCGGGGGGCAGTATGCCGGAGAAAGCGGGAGAGGCGTTGGAAGCCATAAGGTCACGAGTAACGAGTAACGAGTAACGAGTAACGAGTAACGAAACCATGGACCCCATCATCATCTCTCTTGCGCCCAATGGGGCGCGGAAGACCACCAAGGATCACCCGGCGCTGCCGGTGACGCCGGAGGCACTCGGCGAAACCGCCAAAGCCTGCATCAAGGAAGGCGCGGCGCTGATCCATCTGCATATCCGCGACCAGAATCAGGGCCATACGCTAGACGTGCCCATCTACCGCAAGGCGACCAAAGCGATCTGCGAACAGGCGGGCGATGGCGTGATTATCCAATGCACCTCCGAGGCGGTGGGCCTTTATAAGCCCGAACAGCAGATGCACATGGTCACGGAACTCAAGCCCGAAGCGGTATCTCTGGCTATTCGAGAAATTATCCCCGATTCTTCCTACGAACCCGTGGCGATGGATTTCCTGCACATGCTGAAAGCGCTCAGAATCGCGCCGCAATATATTCTCTACAGCCCGCAGGAAGTGGCCTATTTCGGAAAACTGCGCCAAGCGGGAATTATTCCGGGCGAGCGGCTTTTTGTGCTTTTCGTGCTGGGCAAAAAGACCGGCAATCCGGAAGCGGCCCTGAATCCATCGGCAAGCTGGGCCAAGCCCGAAGACCTCGATCCGTTCCTGGAAACTTTCGACGGCTATTTGAATCTTTCGGAAACGCAATGGGCGATCTGCGCCTTCGGCGGCAACGAGCTGGCCTGCATGGAATACGCCGTGAAATGCGGCGGCCACGTGCGCATCGGCTTCGAAAACAATCACCTGATGGCGGATGGCGCCATCGCCAGGGATAACGCCGCCTTGATAAGGCAATTCCGTGACCGCATGCAAAGCGGTTCCCGGCCTATCGCTACGCCGGAACAGGCGAGAGAACTATTGGGGATGAGATAAAACTGGAGAAGCTTAAGAACGGTTAAGCAGATCCGCCCCTGGGCGAGGACTTCTCGTGACATAACTGAGTCTTGCTCTAGCCATGCTTTGAGGATGATATTTTAGCATAGCTTCCCTCACGTTATGCGTTGCCGCCGTTACAATATCCGTCGCGTCAGATGCGTCGGCAAATCGGATGATTTGAGGCGCAATAGCGATAAGCCGGGTAGGCGTCTCCACCAGAGAGGTACAGATTTCCTGTTTTTTATCACCAATTGCTTTTTGTCAGGCATTTGTTAAGGTTTCGGTGAAATCACCGTTGCCGGTATCTACGAAAAGTGCATTTTTTTCTATCCGCGATTGTATGCCGTATTTTTCAAATAGAACCTTTGCCTCTGGCAGTCTGGAATCTTGTAAAGATGACGGATGCAGAATAACCTCACGCTCGTTTTTCTGATTTTCCCAAACGGTAGAGCCTATTATTCCTTCATCCAATCCAAGAACTCGAACAAGAATCGGCAAATTCTCGACGGCGAATTTTCTGTTTTCTATTAGCGTGGCACTTGTCATGGTTTAGTCTTTAGTTTTTTTCCCGATACCTTCAGGGGCTTTTCCCCCGCTTAATACTTCGCCATATTGGCCAAGGCCTAATGCAGGCTATCCTGAATCTCCTTCACGGCAGGATGCGCGGCAGGAGAGAGAGCCGCCAGGAAGGTTTTCAACAGATTCCCAAGCGCCGCGTATTTTTCGTCGCCTTTTTTGCGACCGTCATAAATAATACGGTCTTCGTAGCCGGAAATCCACAGCGCATCCGGGTTGCGCCGCGCGATCACCAGATCGCCCTGCATGCGCGTCACCGGCGCGCGGTGCGCCTTGAAGAAGATCAGCCCTTCGCCGATCGCAGCGTCGACCATCGCCTGCGCAGCGGGCGGAAGATTCACGCCCATCGCCTCGAAATCCGGTTTATCAATCACGGAAATCACCTCCAGCTTGCCTGATTCAGTGGACATGGCAAATCGTGATTTCTCGATGCCCGAAAGTCCTTTCTGCGAATCGCAATGGATGCGCCAGGCTTTTTCCACCGGAACGGCGAAAATTTTATGGCCTTCGATTTCGCGGCACTGGAAGAAATAATGGTTGTTGACGCCGACGCGCTTCAACTCGATCTGCAGGCGGCGTAAGGCTTCCGGCGTATCGTTGACCTCACTGATGATGGGCGTTTGGTTCTCCAGCGTGATGAAGGGACGGCTGCGCAGGCGCAAAATCGCCTTTTCCACGATGGGAATACGGATGAAATGGCCGGTGCCTTTGCGCACGTAACGACCCTTCTCATCCTTAAGAAGCAATTCATCCGGGTGCGTGAAATGCGTCATGAAGGCCAGGTTTACGTCCGGGTGCAACTCACGGAATAAATCGATCATGGCGAAAAAATTATCGTCGAAACGTTCGGGAAAGAAAGCCAGCTCCTTCGTGCCGATGCGGATGGTGCGAATGCCGGCCTCGGCCAGACCATCCAGGTAGCTGAACAGATTGTTATTAGAGAGCACCATGGGATCGCCGCCGGAGAGCAGCGCCTCGCGGATGGGGAATTTTTCCTCGCTTTCGGCTTCCAGCACATGCCGGTCCATATCGCTTAAGTTATGTTTGGCCGCGATTTCGTGATTGTATTTTTTGATGTAATCAGTGATTTCCTTGACGCTCGCAATATCCTTCTCGGTCTTGCTGGTGAGAAAATCCGAGCGGTAGCAATACCGGCACCAGGAACTGCACACGCGCACCACGTAGAGCAGCACGATCTCGTATTTATGCAGCAGGCCTTGCACCGGGCTGTACTTTAGCTGGTTGGAAGGGTCTTTTTCGCCGGAAAGATCATCCATCTCCTCCTTGCGCGCCTTGATAAGATTGGTGATGGCCGGGCTTTTCATGGCAAGTTCCAGGTAGTATTTGGTGGCGCGTGGCGGCAGGCGATTGGAAACGCCCGCAGCTTCCAGTTCTTTTAATTCCTTCTCGGAATAGATGGGCACGCCGCCTTGGGCCAGCGAACGCCTGTAGCCCTCAATATCGTGCGCGATATAGCGGTGAAAATGGCTTTCGTTGATCTGCTTGCGCAGATTATCCAGCCGGGGGGATTGATCCCGTTTATTCCGTAATTTAGCCTTCACCGCCGTTTTCTTTTTACCTTCTGCCGCCATCACTCTCACCATGGTTTAGGAAACCTTGCGCGGGCGAAATTATTACAGGCAATGCGCTAAAAAAGCAAGTAAAAAGAATGGGTTATGCTGCAATGCAGCATTTTCGGCATGATTTCTCCATAGTGCATCGCAGCATGGGCGGTGCTACCGTAATACGTCTTTGACCGCACCACCGAGTTTTTCCACAATCTCGCCGATGTGTTTTTCCTCGATGATAAAAGGCGGAGCAAGAAGGATATGATCGCCGTTCTGGCCATCGATGGTGCCGCCCATGGGATAGCACATCAAGCCGCGCTCCATCGCGGCGGCTTTTATTTTCGCGTTGATTTTCATATCCGGCTTGAAGGGTTCCTTGGTTTCACGATCCTGGACGATTTCGATTCCCCAGAACAGCCCCCTGCCCCGTATATCGCCCACGTTGAGGTGGCCGCCGAACGTTTTCACCAACGCTTTTTCCAGTTTCTTTCCCTGTTTTTTCACATTCTCCAGAAGTGTATCCCGTTCGATGACCTGCTGCACCGCAAGCGCACCCGCGCAAGCGGTGACGTGCCCCATGTAGGTGTGGCCGTGCTGGAAGAACCCGCTGCCCTTATTGAACGCATCGAAAATCTTCCCCGAAACCAAGATCGCGCCGATGGGCATATAACCCGCTCCCAGCCCCTTGGCGATGGTGATAAGGTCGGCGGTAACGCCATCGTG
>CAZXYG010000007.1:0-6219 GCA_964644885.1 uncultured Rickettsiales bacterium | reverse complement strand
CGCACGCCCGAAGGCGTCGATGCGAGGAACGTCCCCGTGCGGCCCATGCCGCACATGACTTCATCCAAGATCAGCAGCACGCCGTATTTTTCGCATATTTTCTTGATGCGCTTGAAATAGCCAGGCACCGCAGGCACCGCGCCCATGGTGGCGCCCACCACCGGCTCGGCAATGAATGCCGCTACGGTTTCCGCGCCCACCTTCAGGATGGCTTCTTCCAGCTCATCCGCCACACGCTGACCGTACGCTTCGAGCGTTTCCCCGCCACGCCGGCCGCGATAGGCATAGCAGGGCGAGATATGCGCCATATCCACAAGCAGCGGCTCGAACTGCGCCCGCCGCCACTTATTGCCGCCCGCCGAAAGCGCGCCCAGCGTGTTGCCGTGATAGCTTTGCCAGCGCGCGATAACCTTATGTTTCTTGGGTTGGCCGGTTTCCAGAAAATACTGCCGCGCCATTTTGATGGCGCCTTCCACGGCTTCGGAACCGCCGGAAACAAAATAAACGCGCGCGATGCCCTCTGGCGCCCGTTCCACCAGAAAATCCGCGAGCGCCTCCATCGGCTCGTTGGTGAAAAACCCGGTATGGGCAAAGGCAAGCGTGTTCACCTGCCGGCGGATGGCCTTGCGTATATCCGGATGGCTGTGGCCGAGGCATGAAACCGCCGCGCCGCTGGATGCGTCCAGATAGCGCCGGCCTTCGCCGTCGATCAGATAACAGCCGCTGCCCTTGACGGCGGTGGGATAATCCGTGCGGGTATGGCGGTGGAAGACGTGATTCATTCGCAGTCTACGGCTTCGCCGCGCTTGGGATTTTACCTTTTTCCTTATCCGCCGCCATGTAGGCGTCAAGCTCCTTGAAAACACCCTGGCTTTCTTGCATCATGTTGGTCCATTCCACGCGCAGGCGGTTGGCGCGCTCGGATTTGCTTGGGTCATAAAATCTCTCTGGGTTTTGAGAATAATCCGCGCCCGGCACTGCAGGCAACCCCATGAAAATAAAAGGGTATTCATTAGAATCCACGCTTTCCAGCTCTTCGTTGAATTTCTGCCGGCGCAAATCCATATCCACGCTCTTGCGTTGTATGCGCTCGATCGCTTCGGGGGGCACCTTGGCGCGGATTTCCGCTTCCATGGCATCCATGCTCGCCTGGGCGTTTTCTTCGCCGATCGCTTGCCGCACCCGATCGGAAAAAGTCTGGACAGGCGCGGGTTCCGTAGCCGGCGCCGCCGCTTCTCCCGCCGCCGTGATCCAGGGCACAGCCGCCATCCACGCCACGCTCAAAACCATGAAAAACCGCCGCCGCATAAATAACTCCCTGCACGCTAACGCGCCGGCTTAATCATAAAGGAATCGCGGGCAAAAGAAAATATGGAATATAAGGCTCCGCTCTTATTGGCGAGTCTTAAACGCGCCGCCGGTAGTGGGAACATAGATATCTTTTCCGATGTATGACCGAAGCTGTGATATATCAAAGCCAAGCTCTTTAATAACGTCCATCACGATCTTTGCGCTGGTCTTCTTGCTTTGATCCGGTTCCAGCGCCACATCAGTAATATCTTCACCTTTTTTTGCCTGCGCGGCGCTAAGGGCCAATTGTAAATACTCCACCTTCATCGCCACATCGTCCTTAGCACCAGGCTTGTAAAGCATTATAACAGGCGTGCCGTTTACTTTAAGTATATCCATGCCATCTTTGTTTTCATCCGCAGCGTACACCTTGCCATCTTTTATTTTAACCTTGATCTTAAATTCGCTATTTCCGGCTTTAACCAACAGTTGACCGGTAGGGTCCGCAGGGTCCGCCACCACGGTTACTATTTGATCCGTCGTGGGAATATCCGTCGTCGCGGCAGGCACAGGAGCGGGGGGCGCAGGAGGCTGGTTGCCCATCGCCACAGCTTTCCAGCCGTTACCTTGCTGTTCCCTTAGTTGGATCGTTAAATTGTCACCGGCGGATTTAGTCGGATCATATGTTTTTCCGTTTAATGTCTTCACATCGCACTCTGTATCATCCACCTTAATTTTTCCGCCCTTGAATCTTTCATTGAGCGTATCTGCTATGAGCTTTTTTGCTTCGTCAACACTGATGTTGGTTTCTCCTGGCTTCGTGAGAAAGCTTATATCAACCCGCGTTGACTCCAGCTTTGCGGGTATTGCAGCTGTCTTCTTCTTAGCATCAGCCGGTACTTCCGGCACCATATAGTCAACCTGCAGCGATAAGACCATCGGCTTCGCGGGATCGAATTTAACCAATTCCGTTCTATTCTCATTCATCACGGCGTTTTGCAATTGAGTGGATTGCAGATTGCCGCTTTCCACAACGGTTATTCTTTGCGGCGGATGCTGCTTGGCAAAACCCATCAGCTCGGCCAACAGGTTCAAAATAAGCCCTAAAGCGCCATCCTGGCCGCTTGCGAACGCCCTGAAGGCCTCGAAAGCCTTGCGGAAGAAATCCGCCGTATTCTGCTCGCCGCTATTCGTGAGGGCGTCATACCCCGGTTGGTATTTTTCCCCCGGCTTGTACATGCCTCTGGCCGAAGCGAAATCCCTGGCCGTGCCGGTAACGGAAGCCAATCCGGATACTTCTCCTGCTATTTCAGGGTTATATTGGCCATCCAGAATGGTTTTCTCGATGATGGTGCGCGCGGCATCGCCCTGCAGCGCCCTTGCGTAATCGGAGCGCTCCCACGCTTGCTGCCGCTCCTTATAGCGGTACTTGCTATCAAGCTGGCGATGCCCGTCCCACGCCGTATTTTTCTCCAGGTCGAACAGGATGCCGTCGCTGTAAACATGCGTTACATTCTTCCACGCCATCGGAATATATTTATCGTCATCGACCTTGTGGTAGATAATCGTGGAATTGGGCAGGAAATTATCCAAGTCTTTAGTCGGCGGATATTTCTTTTCGAATTCCTTTCGCTCGTTCGGCACTTCTTTCCTGATCCTGGCGTAGAATCTCTTCTCTTCATCCTCGTCCTTAAAAACACTGCCAACAACGCCGCCAAGCTTGAAGCCGGTGCCCAGGCAATTCAGTTCGAACCGCGCCTGGGGATTGTTCTGAAAATCCAGACCTTTGACGAAATCCTCGATATTGAGCGTTGCGCTAAAATCACCTTTCGCGGTTCCGTTGGTTTTCGCGGTCCTTTCCTCGTACGCTCTCTTTTGCGCGATGAGCGCCGCCCGCACCGTCTGGGCTGCGGCGATCTGCGTATCGGCGATGTATGCTTCGCCATTGGCTTGCAGCTTCAGATCAAGATCCTTACGTTCGCCGATAACGCGGGCGCGCGCGAAGAAGCCGAGCGCCTCTTCCGCCGCGACCATATGCTGCCGCAAGGCAGTCGCCGCTGTCGCGCCGTCCGGTAGTCTACCCAGCGCTTCCTGAAATTTATCCCTAAAATTATGGATATTGTTATCCATCGCGGGATGATCGTCCCCACCCTTGAACAACTGCCACAGGGTGATGGCCGCGAAAGGCAATGCGAATTCCGGATTGGCGACCGCAAACACGCCCGCAGCAAGCCCACCTCCAAACTTAGCGGCGGTGCCTAATACTTTATCTACGTCGGTTTTTTTGTCTTCTTTTTTCGGCGGCAACCCCGTGCCGGGCTGCGCCGCCGGCACGACAACCGGCGCCACCTTCTGGAACGTGACCTCGGGGATGCCCGCTTTGCGGATTGCCGCCTCTCCTACCGTTTTACCCTTAACGAATGTGAGGCTTTTTCTGTTAGTCAAACGCAGCGTTTCATGTTCGGAAGGAACAAAACCGGCGTCCGTAACCGTGCCCAAAACGTCGTACTCTTCGAGTTTCCGATCGCCTGAATAATGCGTAACCGCCGCATGCGATTTTTTGATGAAGGCCACGCCTTCGCCCGCCGGAACGGCTTGATTCTCTTCCCCAAGAAATGAGGGGTCTTTAATCTTTTTCCGCAGCTCCGTAAGGCTTATCCCTCTATCGGACGCAATCTCCACTTCTTTTGTTCTTTTATCGCTCACCGGCACGGCTAACTTATGAGGGTATGTCAGGCCCTTGGGCGGCAGAAGCTGATCGCCTTCGATGCGCCAGCCTTCAAGCGCCAGGGGAGCGGAAGTTGTCGGAATCTTCGTTCCGTTTGCAGCACGTTTACCCGCTTCAAAGCCGTACCAGCGAATTTCCACCGCCGGCTTGGCCTCTAAAGTGACCCTTTCCACCGGCTTGAACGTTACGTCCTTAATGCCTGTTTTGTCTTGTATGCCTTTTATGTCCAGCCCATCTTTGGTGATAGGGATAGGGATAGGCGAAAGCGCATTAGCCACATTAGGCGTGGCAACGCCAGTAATCAAAAAATTTCCCTCGGTTACGCCCGCCGGAGGAAACAGCTTCCCGTCCTTCAGGGTATATCCCTTCAGGAAGGTTTTCTGCGTATTTCTACTTGTATCCCTAAACGCGATCTCCACCCCAGCTTCACCCGCAGCATTTACCATTTCCTCAAGAATCAATCGGGGTTGCGGCGTAGGGGCAGTGAACGGTTTTTCCTCAACGAATTGAACGTTTGTGATGCCGCTGTCTTTTATTGCCTCCAGAAGCACTGTTTTAGTTAATGTTCCAGTAAACGTGACTGATTTTTGAGCTGCTTTCGAATCCCTGCTTACCGGCACCATCATTGTGCTTTCACCAGCAGAACCAAGGACCTCTACAGTATCGCCGGAAACCTTGTACCCATATTCATGCGATCCCTCTATCTTCTTTTCCGATTCTGCCGGCCCATAAAACAGATCAATATTCACCTGCGGCCAAGGCTGGAAAACCAGCTTTGTTCCATCAGACGTTCTAGTCTGGCCCTGGCCTCTCAGATCTATGGCAACGCCACCCGCAAGAATGCCTAATTCTTTTGGATCCAGACCGAGCGCATCATCCGGCCCGAACTTAATGACGACCGTTTTTCCATTGGGCAGAGTAACGTTATATTCCTTGGGAACCGAGGGAGGAATGAGAAGCCCTCCGGCAATTCTTACCCCCTCCAGATATACTCCCTTCCCATCTTTATCATCTGCGACAGGGGGAACATATACCCCCGGCTCCGTGCTGACCACCAGGCGCCGGTCATCCGGCGCAGGCTGTACAGCGACTTCTTCCTTAATTCCTACCAATGCCCGTAAATTTTTCAAACTTTGACCCGCTACCGAACTGGGCAAAGGGATAAAACGTACCGTTCCCTTTTCTTTATCAATCGACGATGGAATATCCGCAGATTTAACAGCGACTGTACCCGCAGGAGGAAGCAATGTGTCATTTTCGAACTGATATCCCTTAAGGAAAACGCTTCTGGTATACCCTCCGCCTTCATCCAGCGTTACCCTTACCCCCGCATCGCTCCCTAGCGTAGCATTCTCAATTTTTAGATCCTTTTTACCTGCCGCAGCCAGCGTAGCCGTATCAAATGTTATATCAGCAATGCCTGTGCCGCCATTGGCAGAACTCAATATTGTTTTGGTGACCTTGCCACTCTCCGGAATCATAACAGCTGCATTGGACAACGCAACGGATTGATCGGCGCTACTTACTGAAAATGCTTTCGGTAATGGCACTCCTCTGTGTGCCAGCGTCCGGCCGGAAAAAACCAGATCCTCTCCTTCGATTGTACAATCCGGAAGAGGAATGGTTTGAATATTTCCTTGATCATCGGATAGGGTGACGATGACCCCCAATTTAGCATCTTTGCTGAACTTTAACTTTTCACCCGCCATAGCGCTCTCTCAACTTATTTTATACGCCTACACTCCAATCCTACCGCAAAATCCTTAACAAAGCGTTAACAGAATGAAGAAACTTTGCATTTTTATCAAAATCCTTAGTAATATCCCGGCATGAGGAAATATACGTTATTTCTGCTGTTGTTCTTGCTGTGCGCCGCGGCTAGCGCTCCCGCGCAGGCGCTCACCATCCGCAATATAGATTATGAGCCGCGCGCGCTCACAATCGTTAACGGCGGGGAGCGAACGGAGGTCACTATCCCCCCAAGAGGGGCGTACCGCACCCTAGGCGTCAGCTTCGTTCTGGAAAGGCCCGGCCAGAAGCCCCGCAACGCGCTGGCCCACGAGGAATACATGATCTACAAGGACACGCTTTACCTTCAGCGGCGCAATTCACGGCCAGGGAATGGAAGGTAGTTCCGAAACGTATAATTCCTTAAAATTCTATAAATATAGAATCATAAAAATGTTCTTGCCTTCCGGCAT
>CAZXYG010000006.1:35509-44773 GCA_964644885.1 uncultured Rickettsiales bacterium | reverse complement strand
CAAACTGCTGCCCGTCAAAGGCATCGGTCGCTGGACGGCCCAGATGTTTCTGATTTTTCATGCCCTCAAGCCCGACATTTTCCCGATGGCGGACATCGGATTGCAAAAAGCAATCGCAAAACATTACTCAAAATCCGATTACCGATCGCCGATTACCGATCACCGATTACTGACCTCCATCGCCCAACCCTGGCGTCCCTGGCGCACGGTGGCGACCTGGTATCTCTGGCGCAGCCTTGACCCCGTGCCGGTGGAGTATTGAGTTGTGTTCCTCCATAAAATCCTATAATCTGGATAAGTAACCTGGATAGGAGCAATGCGGTGCAAGAAATCGGCATCCATTATACGAAGCAAAATCTCTCCGAGATCCTGCGCCGCGTGCAGGCCGGGGAAGCATTCATCATTACCAACCGCGGCGAGGAAGTAGCAGTGCTGACTCCCGCTGAAGCAAAACGCCGGGAGCGCTCCAAGAAGGCTTTTTCTACACTTACGGCACTGCTTAAAGAACAACCGTTGGCAGACGATATGGAGGACTTTCTGGCCATGCGGGATGCAGGAAAGAAATGATCGTCGTCGATTGCTCCGTCCTTATCGCCGCGACTTTCCGAGATGAATCATCGGCGCTTGCGGAAGAAATCCTCAAGAAACTGCAAAATAACGATCTGGAAGCGGTCGTACCTTCCTTTATTTTCCTGGAAGCAGCCAACGTATTGGTCAGCAACGTCAGAAGAAAGCGCATTAAGAAAGAAGCAATTCCGGTTTACATCAAAGCCTTCGCCGACCTACCGCTGGACATAGACAAGCAAATGAACATGGAGCGATGCGTAAAACTGGCGCTTGAACACAACCTCACCGCCTACGACGCCGCCTACTTGGAACTGGCGACGCGCCGGAATACCCCGCTTGCCACGCTGGATAAAAGGCTGCATAAAGCGGCAAGAAAGGAAGGAGTGGCGTACCGAACATGATCCCCCGTTATACGCGCCCGGAAATGGCGGCCATATGGGAGCCGCAGAACAAATATCGCATCTGGTTCGAGATCGAGGCGCATGCCTGCGACGCTATGTCCAAACTGAACGTGATTCCCAAAGAAACCGCTAAAATCATCTGGAAGAAAGCGCCTAAAACTTTCGACGTGGCGCGTATCGAGAAAATAGAGGAAACCACCAAGCATGATGTGATTGCGTTTCTCACTTATCTCTCCGAGAAAATCGGGCCGGAGGCGCGGTTCCTGCACCAAGGAATGACCAGTTCCGACGTGCTGGATACCTGCTTCGCTGTGCAGCTTAAAGAAGCTTCCGATTTACTTCTGGCGGGAATTGACCGGCTTCTGGCAGCACTCAAAAAACGCGCCTATGAAACCAAAAACACGGTCTGCATCGGGCGCAGCCACGGCATCCATGCCGAACCCACCACGATGGGGCTGAAATTCACCCGCTTCCACGCCGAAATGCAGCGTGGCCGCGAACGGCTCCTGCGGGCGCGCGATGAGATCGCCACCTGCGCGATTTCCGGTGCGGTGGGCACGTTCGCTACGATCGATCCCCGCATCGAAGCCCATGTTGCAAAGAAAATGGGCCTAAAGCCGGAATCTATTTCCACGCAGATCATCCCGCGTGACCGCCACGCGATGTTTTTCTCCACGCTGGCGGTAATCGCCGGCTCCATTGAGAATATCGCGCTGGAAATTCGCCATCTCCAGCGCACCGAGGTGCTTGAGGCCGAGGAAGCCTTCGCCAAGGGACAAAAGGGCAGCAGCGCCATGCCGCACAAGCGCAACCCCGTGCTATCGGAAAATATCACCGGCCTTGCCCGCCTGATGCGCGGCTATACCCTCCCCGCGCTGGAGAACATGGCGCTGTGGCACGAGCGCGATATTTCGCATTCTTCGGTAGAACGCATGATTGCTCCCGATGCTACCGTCACGCTTAATTTCATGCTTTATAGAGCATCAAATATAATTGAAAATCTGGTGATTTATGAAGATAATATAATGAGAAACATTAATTCTCTTGGCGGATTGGTTTTCTCGCAGCGCGTGCTGCTGGCGCTAACGCAGAAAGGCGTTTCGCGTGAGGACGCCTATTCCCTCGTGCAACGCAACGCCATGCAGGTCTGGGAAAACGGCGGTCAGTTCTTGGACGCGCTGCTACAGGATAAGCGCATCACGATGCACCTGCCCGAAAAGGAACTCCGCTCCCTCTTTGATCTGAAATTTTATACCGCGCACGTGAACACTATTTTCAAACGGGTGTTTGGATGAGCTGTGAAAGCGTGCAGATCTCGCCAAGAACCGCTCCGTTTGCCGCATCACGAATCGCACATTGCTCCATTTAGAGGTGGTTTTAATGCGCCTGCTGTTTACTCTTACCCTTTTTACCAGCGCATTGCTGTTGTTCCTGATTCAACCGATGGTGACAAAAATTCTTCTGCCACGGCTGGGTGGCGCACCGGCGGTATGGAATACAGCCGTGGTGTTTTTCCAGGCTATGCTCCTAGGCGGCTATCTCTACACCCATGCCACAGCGAAATTTCTGAAGCCGCTCAAGCAAGCGGCGTTCCACATGGTTCTTGTTTTATTATCCCTATTGCTGCTGCCCGTTGGTTTCGCCGCCGCAACCACCAGCACCGACGTTATCGCCGACCCGTATTTATGGCTGCTCGCCACGCTGGTTGCAGGCGTAGGCGCCCCGTTCTTCGTACTTGCGGCCAATGCGCCGATGATGCAGCACTGGCTGGCGCATACGCATCACCCGGATGCGCGTAATCCTTATTTTCTCTATGCCGCGAGCAATTTGGGGAGTTTCCTGGCGCTATTGGGCTATCCATTATTGATCGAGCCGTTGATTCCGCTCTCGCAACAAACGACCGCATGGAGCGCGGCTTATGGCATATTCGCCTTGTTAATCGGCGCCTGCGCCTTCGCTACGCACCAAAACTACAAAGCAATCAAGGAGAAGAAAGCCAAAAATAAGCCCATCACGTCCGAGCAAAAGCTGCGCTGGATAGTATTCGCGTTCGCGCCAGCCGGCCTGCTGATCGCCGTCACCACGCATATCACTACCGATATTTCCCCGGCGCCGTTATTATGGGTGGTTCCGCTCGCGCTTTATCTTCTCACATTCGTATTCGCCTTTGCAACGCGGAAGATATTTTCAATGAAAGCGCTGCTCGCACTGCATTTTGTTACAGTCCTTTTGCTTGCCACGGTGATTTCGCTCACCTTGCCCGCGCAATACGCCTATATCCCATGGCTGAAAGACGCCTGGGCTAATAACTTCCTGCATCTCGCAGCATTTTTCTTCGCTGCGATGCTATGCCATTTTCTTCTCTCCGAAACCCGCCCTTCCGTCCGATACCTCACGGAGTTTTATCTTTGGGTTTCGCTGGGCGGAGTGCTGGGCGGGGCGTTCAGCGCATTCTTGGCGCCTCTTATTTTCGACGGCGTCTATGAATACCCGCTCATGCTTATTCTTGTCTGCCTGCTGCGGCCAGCGCTCACGAAGAAATCCGGATGGAAGCCTATTCTGTTCGATGCATTGGTGGCGCTGCTGCTGCTGGCCGCGCTGATCGGCATTAAGCTTGTGTACCTGGCGGGATACTTTAAAACCTTGGAATTACCCCAAACAGACGGACTGCTCATAGTGCTGGCAGTGTACGTCCTCGTCGTCGCGCTGTTTTCATGTGTAAGCTATCATCGCCCCATACGGCTGGGGCTTGGGGTGGGAGCGCTGCTGTTGGCCACGATTGTTTCCCTGCGCGATAGCAGCCTGATAGTGCACGCGGAGCGAAATTTCTTCGGCGTGTCGAAAGTGGAATTCTCCAAGGAGCTGCGAGCGATGCTATTCATGCATGGCCACACGCTGCACGGCAGCCAGCGCATAGCGAAGAAGGAGCACCTGGAGCCGCTTGCTTATTTCCATAAATCAGGGCCGCTTGGCGATGCGTTCGGCGCGTTGCCCCAGGCGAAAGATAAGGAAATCGCTATCGCGGGGCTTGGCATCGGCGCGATCGCCTGCCACGGCGAAAAGGGACAGCGTTTCACCTATTTCGAAATAGACCCGGCGGTCATCGGCATTGCCCGCGACAACACGTTCTTCACTTTCCTGCGCGATTGCCCGCCGGAAATCGTCGTGATAGAGGGCGACGCGCGCCTGAAAATCGCCGAAGCGGCAGACAGGCAATTTAGCATGATTATCCTCGATGCATTCTCCTCCGGCGCAGTGCCCATGCACCTGCTCACGCGCGAGGCGCTGGCGCTTTATGTGAAGAAGCTCAAGCCAGGCGGCGTTCTGGTATTCAATATAAGCAATGATTTCGTTGACCTCCCGCCGCTGCTGGCCGGGTTGGCGGAGGATGCAGGGCTTGCGATTGCATTCAAAGCGGATGCAAAGATGGATGCGCTGCGTTTTAAGATGCCTTCCCAATGGGCGGTATTAGCGCGCAATCCGGAAGATATAGCGCCGCTCCTGAAACGGGAAGGATGGAAAACCCCACTCATCGGCGGAAAGAAAGTATTGTGGACGGATGATTTTTCGAACATTCTTGGAGTGCTGAAATTTGTAAATCAGTGAAATGGGGCGAGTGACGGGAGTTGAACCCGCGACCTCCAGATCCACAATCTGGCGCTCTAACCAATTGAGCTACACCCGCCATATAGTCAGAGAGGCCGGAAACTACTGGCCTGCACGCCATTTTTCAATATAATTCTTGGCTGGCTTTCGCTATAAGCCCTCTATTGATCTTGGAAAGGAGCCTTATGCGGGACGATTCTGGAGATGATCATCTCCGCGCAATCTATGGGAAAATGCCTCATGCATGCCTGGTAGAGCAATATGAGAAAGATAAAGCATGGCTTTTCGGCCTGAGTGCGGCGCAGTGCGAACGCTATAAAAGAGACGTGGCGGAGGGAAGCACTACGCTGGACACATTGTATTATGTCGCCATCAACGATAGATTTTGCATTATATCCGGCATCATTAGCGACAGAGAGCGCATGGATGCGCTTGAAACACCTCAAAGCAGAATCAAAAAGCTTACACTTGAGGCAAGGTAAGGGACACGTTCGGCAAAGAGCGCTGATTGCACGCCGGATGGCGGAGGAAACTTAGCTAGCGTTAGCGCCGGGCTTTTTCTTGCCGAGGTCGAGATCGGCAAACTTACTCTTGAATTTTGCCACCTTGCCGACCTTCTCGTTGATATAGCCGCCCGCCGCGCCCGTCCACGCCGGGTGCGTGTTGGGGTCGATATCCAGCACGAGCACGGCGCCCGCTTCACCGTAGGTGGAATACGTCTGAAACGTGCTGCCATCGGTCATTTTGACCGTTATTTCATGGTAGTTCGGGTGAATATCCGCTTTCATGACCGATCGGTTGCCTCCTGTAAGGACGTGGCTTATAGCCGATTATTCTATTGCCATCAAGCTTTTTCCGTCCTTTATTCCACCGCTCATCATTATAATGGAACCCTTCCTCTCCCGCTTGCGGGAGAGGCCGGATTGTGTTAGCGAACGAAGTCAAATACTAAGGAGCGGCGGGAAATGCCATTTCAGCACATAGCGATCCTAAAAGGCGGGCTTTCGAGCGAGCGCGATGTTTCGCTTGTAACCGGCGCGGCGGTGGCCAACACTATCGAAGAATTGGGTTATAAGGTCACGGAAGTGGATGTTGGCCGGGATATCGCGCAAGCGCTGACGCGGCTCAAGCCGGATGCGGTGTTTAACGCGCTGCATGGCACCTATGGCGAGGATGGCTGTGTGCAGGGCGTCCTGGAATTTCTCCGGATTCCCTATACGCATTCGGGCGTGCTGGCTTCGGCGCTGGCTATGAACAAGCCGGCGGCTAAAATGCTCTTTGCATCGGCGGGAATTGCATGCGCCGAGGGCAGAACGCTGCACCGCGCAGAGCTGAAAAAAGGCGACCCTATGCCGCGTCCATACGTTATCAAACCGGTCAGCAATGGCTCCAGCGTCGGAGTGTATATTGTGATGAAAGGCGATGATACGCTCGCCAGGGAACCGTTCGCGGAAAGTGAATATTACTTGGTGGAAACCTATATACCAGGACAGGAACTCAGCGTCGCCGTGTTGGATGGCAGGCCGCTCGGCGCGATCGAAATCCGTCCCAAGCAGGGATTTTATAATTACAGGAATAAATATACGGCAGGCATGACCGAATACCTCATGCCCGCCGAAGTTTCCGCGAAGATTTACGATGCGGCGCTGGAAATGGCGCGCAAGGCGCATGACGTGTTAGGCTGCCGGGGCGTTACGCGCTCCGATATACGGTACGATGCGAAAAGCGGACGGATGGTGATGCTGGAGGTGAATACCCACCCCGGCATGACGCCTACTTCGCTCGTGCCGAAAATCGCCAGGCACGCGGGAATCGAATTCCCGGCGCTGATCGAGACATTGTTGCGGGGCGCACGATGTGATAATCTGCCGGCGTGATTGTACCGGTATGTTAGGCTCTCTCCATAAGATGATATTCCTAAAGGCGGATTCGCCGGGAAAAGCGCGTGCCAGGAGAGTGTTTATCCGCAAATGCACCAGTATCGGCATAGCCATTGCGGTGGCCGTGGTCGTTGGCTTCACGGGGTGGGCGTGGCGCACGGACAGGCTGACAAGCTACGCCGATATGGCAAAAGAAAAAGTGGTGGCCGTAACCTCCGCCCTGGGCATGAATCTTAAAAATATCTATCTCGAAGGACACCGGCATGTGAAACCGGAGGCGCTGAAGGAAGTGCTCAGTCTGCATTACGGGCAGCCGCTGCTCACCATCTCCCTAGATGAGATGAAGCGCGAAGTGGAAAGCCTGGGCTGGGTAAAGGAAGCAGAAATCCAGAGGCAGTTTCCGAGCACTTTGCATATTCATGTCGCGGAGCGCGATCCGTTCGCCATCTGGCAGCATCAAGGCATCCTGCATCTGATCGACCGGCAAGGCAATGTCATCAGCCAAGGCGAGATCGGCGATTACTGGCATTTGCCTATCCTGGTAGGCGCAGAAGCCAATATGGCCGCCGAAGAGATTTTTACCATGCTACATTCCGAAAAGACGCTGAAAGAAATGGTATCTTCGATTATCCGCGTCGGCGCCCGACGCTGGAACGTGCGCCTGAATAACGGGATTGAAATCAAACTGCCCGAAACCGACCCTCAAGCGGCATGGCATTTCCTGGCCGGGATGCACCGCGATAAACGCTTGCTCGACCGCGATATCCGCACCGTGGATCTACGCATGCCGGACCGGCTCTACATCCAGGTGCGCCACGCCGCTTCCCAGGACGATTCATAGCATCGCGCATGCGTACGAAGAGAAGCATCATTCTTGGAATGCAATCCTTCATTATGGGTTTTTTCTCCGCAAAAACGCAACAAAGGAACGCGGCATGATGCGGGGCGGGCTTATTGCGGCGCTGGATATCGGCAGTTCAAAGATCGTCTGCTTTATCGCGCACCGTCAGCCTAACGGAAAGCTGAAAATCATCGGCATCGGCCACCAGATTTCGCAGGGCGTCAAAGCCGGAATCATCGTCGATATCAAGAAAGCGGAAACCTCCATACTCGCCGCCATTCACGCTGCCGAGAAAATGGCGCAGGAAACCATCGATCACGTCCTCATCAGCATCTCCGGCAGCACCATCCGTTCGCACCGCGTGGATGTGGAAATCAGCATCTCCGGCCAGGAGGTAACGGACATGGACATCGGCCGCATCCTCAAGCAAGGCGAGCACTCTTTCCGCAGCGAGGAAGTGGAAGCGCTGCATTGCATTCCCGCCCATTACACCATCGACGACACCCGAGGCATTTACGACCCACGCGGCATGGTGGGCGAAAAACTCCGCACCACGCTGCACGTCGTCACCGCATCGGCCACCGCCACCCGCAACATCACCAATTGCCTGGGCCGCTGCCGCCTCAATATCGATACCTGCATCGCATCGGCCTATGCGTCCGGCATCGCCTGCCTGACCGAAGATGAGAAAAACCTGGGCGTGATTCTGGTGGATATCGGCGGCGGCAATTCCGCCATTTCGGTGTTCCAGAACGGCAACATGATCTATGCCGACAATGTGGCGCTGGGGGGCGGGCACATCACGCAGGATATTGCGCGCGGGCTTTCCACAACGCTGACCTTCGCCGAGCGCATTAAAACGCTTTATGGCTCAGCCATCCCCGTGCAAGGCGGCGGCAGGGAAGTCATCGACGTTTCCGTTTCCGACCTTGTGCGCGACCTGGAATCGGACGCGATCGGCGACGTGGAGAATAACGGCTTCATCTCCAAAGCGCTGCTTACCTCCATCATACGGCCACGCGCCGAAGAAATCCTGGAGCTTGTGCGCAAAAATCTGCACGCGAGCGGCATGGACGCAGGCCTTGGGCCGCGCGTCGTTATCACGGGCGGCGCCAGCCAACTGCAAGGCATCCGCGAATTGGCGGGCCATGTCTTCAACAAGCACGTGCGGCTGGGACGGCCTCTGCAGATCGAGGGCCTCGCCGAATCCACCCGCGGCCCGGCTTTTTCCACCGCCATCGGCATGCTGGAATACGCGCGGCAGGATATGAACCTGGTGGAAAAAGGGACGAAGGAGCGGGCGGATGATCGCTATCTTGGGCGTTTCCGGCGCTGGGTGAGCGAGAATTTTTAGCGCTCAGCAACCGTCCTTTTGCCTGCGGCAATCAGACCGGCGAGCATAGCAGACTCCGGTATAGTGGTGATGTTGTTTTTTCGAAAAGTCTCGCGAATGCCGCTTTCATCCATTTGAGCAACATTAACGCTCTCCAAATTGGTAATTCTTATCAGAGCGGCATATTGCTCTTTCAGTACACCCTGCTCCGTTTCATCAATGCTATTTTTAGAAACGATTCTTTCAAGTTCCGCCATTGCGGCTGATCGAAATTTCTCCTCTGCATGCTCTTCCACAGTCTTTTTCAAAAGGTTTATCAGATCCTGTAGTTTTGTGCCTTGTGGATCCGTTTCCTTCCTGATGAGAACGGATGAGTCAGTATATTGCGCTCTAACGCCTGATGAATATTCCAGCGTCTTTATAAGTTTATCTATTCCTTTATCAAAGGCATATTCCGCTTCATACGTGGCGGAAGGTTTTTTCTCCGGTTCATACGTATTGCCTTTACGCTTACTCAAGCTCAAATAATATTTATCGTCTATTGGATGGTACGTATATGCAGCCTCATATCTCTTTCCGTCTTCGTCATAAGAAATTGCAAAAGATGCAGGTAAATATACCGCTTCCGCTTGCGGC
>CAZXYG010000006.1:29086-35499 GCA_964644885.1 uncultured Rickettsiales bacterium | reverse complement strand
TTGTCGTGAATTCCACACCATCTTTTATTTTTTCTTTGTCGCCTTCGGCCATTATTCTGCTCCATTATTTCCTGTTGGAAGAACGCTGTAAAAATCGCCGCATGCTGCATAATAGCAAGAAATGGTTAATTAATCGTTAATTGCTTTGTGCTTTTTCCGTGCCGCCTACACTCACCATCCGACACTTTTCCTCCCCCCGCTTGCGGGGGAGGCCTGGAGGGGGAGATGTACCTGCTGTTTCCTATAATTCCGCTACGCTCCCTCTCAGCTTGCAACCTCAGAAGAGGATCAGCCCTAGCCGTCCGCATAACAACCGGAGAGAAAACATCAAACGTCGAAATCGTATTTTTCCTTGAGCAATCTCCGTACGTCCTCAGTGGGTTTGGCGCCGTAGCAGGAAGCGATGACCCGGCCATACTCTTCGAGAGTAATAAATCCGCTTTGTTTTTTCACCGCCCGGTCGAATGCGGGTTTGCGCGAAGGCTCAATAAGCAGGTAATACACCGCCGCCCTGCCCGTCGCATCTTTTGAAACGTAACGGTATACGCAACGCCCCTTTCCCGCAGTATACTGATCCTGAAATGATTTCCGCTTCAACGCCAGCGAGACTTTCCTAAATCACCCGGTCGTGCGCTCAACACCTATTTGAAGCGCCGTCAACTCCCCTCTCGGCGCCACGGCGTTCTGTGGCGTCAAGTGTGCCTTGAATATGGCGGCGATGCGGTCGTTAACAGGGAGTGTCTCTCTGAGTGCAACCTCGCGCTCAAATTCAAACCACAATTCTTTTGCAGCATAGTCTTTTAATAAGTCACTGCGGGGATATTTTTCAGATTCAGCTTTTTCAACGTACCTATTGCAATCCCTACGATATTCACCAAAAAGCTCTTCCCGCGCCGCCAGCACCTTTGCAAGCAGCCCGGTTTCAACGAAAACATTCTCCCATGCCTGCCCCCTTGGCTTCGTGTCTGTTGCTATTTCAGGAAGCGGATTCGGCGTTAACGATCCATTGCCAACTCTTTCCCGCACGTCTCTCAATACTCTTTGTTCATAAGTTTCCGCCCCTTGAATATCAGCCATTTCCGCCTCTCAATCCACAGTTGCCAACGCTGCATCATCCATTATTTATGCTCAAAAATCAATAAAAAATTAAGAATATCGACTGTTCCTGCCCGGAGATGGCTGGCAATGCGATGGATGCAAAGAAGGTGTTGTCCGGGCGCGATAATTCCTCTATATCCGTGGCACATTCTATGTCCAGGGAAGCAGCAGTGAAAAAACAAGCGGAATCCATGCCTGCAATCCGGAAATCCGCGTTCTCCGACATGGCGAATGCCATCCGGGCTTTGGCCATGGACGCCGTTGAGAAGGCCAATTCCGGCCATCCCGGCATGCCGATGGGCATGGCCGATGTCGCCGCCGTGCTCTTTACCGAGTTCCTGAAATACGATCCCGCGCATCCGGAATGGCCGGACCGTGACCGCTTCGTGCTTTCGGCGGGGCACGGCTCCATGCTGCTCTATGCGCTGCTGCATCTCACCGGCTACGCCGACATGACGCTGGAAGAAATCAAGTGCTTCCGCCAGCTTGGCTCGAAGACGGCGGGGCATCCTGAATACGGCCATACGGCGGGGATCGAAACCACCACCGGTCCTCTGGGGCAGGGTTTGGGTAACGCCGTGGGCATGGCGATCGCGGAAAAGATGCTGCGCGCGCGCTTCGGCGGTGAACTGGCGGATCATTATACCTACGTCATCGCGGGCGACGGCTGTCTGATGGAAGGCATCAGCCACGAGGCAATCTCGCTGGCCGGGCATCTGGGCCTGGAGAAGCTCGTCGTGTTTTTCGACGATAACCAGGTTTCCATCGACGGGCCGACGTCGCTCTCGGTTTCCGACGACCAGATCAAACGCTTCGAGGCAAGCGGCTGGCATACGCAATCCATCGACGGCCACGACCCGGAAGCGATCCGCAAAGCGATTAAAAACGCCCAGCATTCTGATAAACCTTCATTGATCGCGTGTAAGACTACGATTGCCAAGGGCGCGCCCACCAAGGCAGGCACGGCGGAAAGCCATGGCGCGCCGCTGGGGCCTAAGGAGATCAAAGGGGCGAGAGTAAATCTCGGCTGGAATCATCCGCCGTTCGAGGTGCCACGGGATATTTTGGACGCCTGGCGCGAAGCGGGTGCCCGCGGGGCGGCTCCTCACGCGGCGTGGGAAAAGCGGCTGAAAAATTCGGCTTCGCGGTCGGAATTCGAACGCGCGCAACGCGGCGATCTTCCAGCGAATCTGGCGGAAACCATGGTAAAATTCAAAGAAACGATTGCCAGGGAGCAGCCCAAGGACGCGACGCGGAAATCCTCCGGGCGCGTGCTGGACGCCATCGCTCCGGTCGTTCCCGAATTGATCGGCGGCTCGGCGGATCTCACCGGCTCCAACAACACGCTGGCCAAGGGCATGAAGGCGATCATCCGCGGGGATTTCTCCGGGCGATACATCTATTACGGTGTGCGCGAACACGCGATGTGCGCGGCGATGAACGGCATGGTGCTGCATGGCGGAATCATCCCCTATGGCGGCACGTTCTTTGTATTCACCGATTACTGCCGCCCTGCCATTCGCCTTGCGGCGCTGATGCGGCAGCGCGTGATTTTCGTGATGACGCATGATTCGATCGGCCTGGGCGAGGACGGCCCCACGCACCAGCCGGTGGAGCATCTGGCTTCCCTGCGCGCGATGCCGAATCTGCATGTATTCCGCCCCGCCGATGGCGTGGAAACCGCCGAATGCTGGCAGCTCACGCTGGAGAGCCGCAATACGCCTTCGATCCTGGTGCTGACGCGGCAGGGTTTGCCCACGGTGCGCTCCGCGCATACGAAGGAGAATCTCTGCGCCAAAGGCGGCTATATTCTCTCCCCGGCGGAAAATGCCACAGTGACGCTGATCGCCACGGGTTCGGAAGTGAGTATTGCCATCGAAGCGCAACAGAAATTGAAAGAGCAGGGGATTGTGGCGAAAGTTGTTTCCATGCCCTGCACCACGCTGTTCGACCACCAACCGGAGAGCTATAAACAGGACGTGCTGGGGAAAAATACGCTGAAAGTGGCCATCGAAGCGGCTGCATCTTATGGCTGGGAGAGGTATATCGGCCATGATGGAATTTTCGTGGGAATGCAGGGCTTCGGAGCTTCCGCCCCGGCGGGCGATTTATATAGGCATTTCGGGATCACGGCGGAAAAGGTGGTGGAGAGGGTGAGGGAGAGACTGAAATGATTAGGAAAGTCTCCATTCATAACTTCAAAAGCATCCGCAAACAAACCTACGACTTTAAGCAAATCGACCTAATCATAGGAAGAAACAACAGCGGCAAAAGCACGATACTGCAAGCACTAGCCATATGGCAATACTGTATTGACGAATTCGACAGGGCTAAACGCAAAGGCTCAACGAGGGGCGTGGGCGTGGTATTGCCTAATTTTACAGTGCTTCCGGTGCCGGAATTCAATTTACTCTGGACGGAAAAAACAGATCGGAAATATCCAGATGCGCCTAAAGCCAGCCCATCCAAGAAGAAGCAGGTTTACATTCTTATCGAAATTGACGTGTATTGGGACAAGGAGGGAAAGCCGTATAGTTTTAAAGTGCAGTTGCGTTACCAATCGCCACAAACCGTATATGCCATCCCGGCGGATGGGTGGAATTTGTTTCAGGAATTAAAAGAGAAAGAGCTACTGCCAAAAATTGCTTTCGTGCCGCCGTTTTCCGGTTTGGAGCCTACGGAAGAAAGGCGTGATGACGCTCCTATGCGCAAGCAGATCGGCAAAGCTCAGCCGGGGAGCGTCTTACGGAATTTGCTGTGGAGAGTTTATGAGGGATCTTCTGAGGATTGGAAAGAAGTATGCAAAGTAGTGGATGAGTGGTTCTCCGTTGAACTTTTGCCTCCGAAATATGACGCAAGCACCACCACTCACATTACGTGCGAATATCGAGACCGTAATAAAAAAACTTACGACATCATATCAGGTGGCAGTGGATTCCATCAAACTCTTACTCTGCTTGCTTTTTTGTTCGGGTATCACCCAGATGCGCTGCTTTTGGATGAACCAGACGCACATTTGCACGTCAATTTGCAACAGGATATTCTGAAGTACTTTAAGGCACAGTCCATTAAACGCGGCAACCAATTTTTGATCGCCACCCATGCGGAAGCACTTATTCAAGGAGTCGATCCCGGAAATATCATGTCGCTTCTGGCGCGGGAACCAAAGCGTATTCCCGATACACAGCATGTAATCAGCGCCATGGCTGACGTAACGAACCTGGAAGCTACCCAAATCCTGCAAACAGAGGCCGTGCTCTACATTGAAGGAGAAAACGACGAGCGTATTCTCAGTATGTGGGAAAAGTTGCAACCTGGCATACTGGAAAAAGTTTTTATCCGTCTTATGAGGGGTGGCAGCAAAAAGGATATGATAGAGGAGGCAAATCGGCATTTTAAGGCAGTGCAGCACATTGTCCAGAAGGCCAAAAGACTAATACTTGTCGATAACGATGGAGATCCGCACTTCAAGTCGGGTGACGAAGCGGTGTACGAATGGAGAAGAAGGAATATAGAAAATTATCTTCTGGTGCCGCCTGCCTGGAAACGTGCTTTGTCTGTAGCAACAGGTTGGCCAGAAACTGACTTTTTTTGATAAAATGCATGGAGATAATCGATAATTTCTTTAGAAAACAAAATTTGACGCTGCCGGATGGAGAACGATGGAGAACGTTATCGACTAACGTGTTTGAAGTGGTTGACGGCAAAAGAATCCTCTTTAGAGATTCTTACTCACTCTTTCATCAATTACGCACGGAAGACAAAAAGATTGAACTGAAGCAAGATATAATAGCCGCTGCCATGACACACGAGGAAATACACGAAGATGTTGAAAGATTTTTTGGGAAACTTAAAGGGATCATTAAGCCATGACCGTACGTATCGGCATCAACGGACTGGGACGCATCGGCCGCTGCGTTTTGCGCGGCTGGGCGAAGTCGGGCCGCAAGGACGTGCAGATCGTGGCGGTCAATGCATCCGGGCCGATCGAGCGGCATATCCACCTGCTGAAATACGATTCCGTGCACGGCACGTTCTCCGGCGACATCAAAGGCACGGAGGATTCGCTCGATATGGGGCGCGGGAAAATGCAGCGTTTCTCCGAACGCGAGCCGGCCAATATCCCATGGAAAAAAGCGGGAGTAGATATTGTGCTCGAATGCACGGGCGCATTCACCAAACGCGATGACGCAGCGCAGCATTTGCGCGGCGGGGCGAAGAAGGTTCTGATCTCGGCGCCTTCGCCGGACGCCGACGCAACGATCGTTTACAAGGTCAACGACAAGGCGCTGAAGAAAGAGCACGCGGTGATTTCCGTGGGATCCTGCACCACCAACTGCCTCGCGCCGGTAGCCAAGGCGCTGAACGACACGATGGGCATTGCTTCCGGTTTTATGACCACGGTTCATTCCTACACCAACGACCAGGTGGTGTTGGACGGCACGCATAAGGACCTGCGCCGCGCCCGCGCCTCGGCGCTCTCGATAATCCCCACATCGACCGGCGCGGCCAAGGCGCTGGGGCTGGTACTGCCGGAGCTGGCCGGAAAGCTTGACGGAGTTTCCATTCGCGTACCCACGCCCAATGTCTCGATGGTCGATCTGTGTTTTGTTGCATCGCGGGATACTTCCGTGGAGGAGATTCACGCAGTCATGCAGAAAGCCGCCGGCGCGCCGATGAAGGGCGTACTCACGGTGGAACGCGCGCCTCTGGTTTCCGTGGATTTCAATCACAGTCCCTTCAGCGCCGTTTTCGACGCCACCCAGACCTACGTAGTGGGCAAGCGCTTCTGCCGTGTGGCGGCTTGGTATGATAACGAATGGGGCTTTTCCCTGCGCATGCTGGACGTGGCGGCGATGCTTGGGAAAATAAGCTGAGTTATGGCTGCGCTCCGCACCCTCCGCTCGTTTCTTTCTAAGGACGATATCAAGGGAAAGACCGTATTGGTGCGGGTGGATCTCAACGTGCCAATGCATCATGGCAAGATCGCAGATCACACGCGCATCCGCAGCGTGGTCCCCACCATTGAGGCGCTCTTGAAGAAACAGATGAAGGTGGCGGTTCTTTCGCATTTCGGCCGCCCTCCAGGCGGGTTTGACGCCGCGCTTTCGCTGGCGCCGATCGCCGATGCGCTGAGCGAAGCGCTGGGCCGCGAGGTGCAATTCGGCGTCGATTGCGTGGGATTGGCGGCGAAAGAAGCGGTGGCAAGATTGCGTCCCGGTGAAGTGGTGCTGCTGGAGAATCTTCGTTTCCACAAAGAGGAAGAAAAGAACGATCCGGCATTTTCAAAACGATTAGCGTCGCTCGGCGATTTC
>CAZXYG010000006.1:28330-29076 GCA_964644885.1 uncultured Rickettsiales bacterium | reverse complement strand
GGCGATTTCTATGTCAACGATGCATTCGCCTGCTCGCATCGCGCTCACGCCTCGATAGAAGGCGTCGCTAAGTTGCTGCCGGCCTATGCCGGATTGCTGATGGAGGAGGAAATCGGCAGCTTGGAGAAATTATTGAATGATCCGGTCCGTCCGCTCGCCGCAATCGTCGGCGGCTCTAAGATATCCAGCAAGCTGGGGTTGCTTGAATCGTTGCTCGCGAAAGTGGATTTTCTGTGCGTCGGCGGCGGCATGGCCAATACTTTCCTGCTGGCGCAAGGCCACGAGGTCGGCAAGTCTCTGGTTGAAAAAGAGATGGTCAAAACCGCCAAGCATATTCTCAAGAAAGCAGAGAGTAACGGTTGTAAGTTGCTATTGCCGAAAGATGTAGTGGTCGCGCCCTCGCTGGAGAACGCCAAAGCTTCCTGCCTGGTGGTGGAGGCAGATAAGGTGCCCGCAAGCCAGATGATCCTGGATATCGGCCCGCATACCATCTATGGCTGGCTCGCGCATCTCGATACGTGCAAAACGATCGTGTGGAACGGACCACTTGGCGCGTTCGAGCACCGCCCGTTCGAGGTCGGCTCGATCAGCTTGTCCCGCTGCATCGCAGGGCTAACGCGCGCAGGCAAGGTAAAAAGCGTTGCAGGCGGCGGCGATATTCTGGCGACGCTGGCCAAGGCACGGCTGCTGGATAGTTTTACCTATATTTCCACGGCGGGCGGCGCGTTCCTCGAATGGCTGGAGGG
>CAZXYG010000006.1:22976-28320 GCA_964644885.1 uncultured Rickettsiales bacterium | reverse complement strand
TGGAGGGCGCCGAGCTACCGGGGGTGAAGGTTTTGCATCAATGAATTGCAAAGGGCGCGATTCTTCTTCTAACGCATGCGGAAGAAAAAAAATACATCACACATGGCGAAGATATGGAAGCCTTAACCACAGTGAAAAACCAATACGAACAATATAGCTACCCCAAGCCGCTCGATACGTTGGATGGCATGAAGGATAAGGCACCGGCGGGGATTCCTTCCGGCACGCTGTGGGCTAAGATTTTTCCGGAAAGAGCATACCAGCCGGAAGGCTTGAAGATATTGATCGCCGGATGCGGCGCGGTGCAAGCCGCGCTTTCTGCCCTGCATTACCCGCAACATCAGTTCATCGCAGTGGATATTTCCGCCGCTTCCCTGGAATATTCGGAAAAGCTGAAAAAAAAGCATCAACTCGGAAATCTTGAGCATATCGAGGCTTCTTTGCTCGATTTGGATTATGATCGGGAATTTGATATGGTGGTTTCCACCGGCGTGATTCACCACCTCCCCTCGCCAAAGGAGGCCCTCGTCGCGTTTTCCCGCTATCTCAAGGAAGATGGCGCATGTTTCGGCATGGTCTACGGTTTTTTCTCGCGCCAGCCGCTCGGCATGTTTCGTACCGCCACACAATTCCTTGGCCTGGAGCAAAATCGGCAAAGCATCGAAACAACGCAGAAAATCCTGGAAAAAATGCCTGTCTATCACCCTTGTCGTCAGCTTTATGAACTTTATACCGACCGGCATTACGATGCCGGCATGGTGGATATGTGGCTGCATTCGCTCCAGCATCATTACACGGCGCGCAGCATCTTGAAACTGGCTGAGGGAACGGGGTTGCACCTCCAGGATTGGTATCTGCCCGAAATTCTGTTTCCCTCCGCATTGACCTATGTTCCCGGCGCAATGCGGAGCTATTTCAAACTGGATATCGCCTCACAATGGGAAGTGGGGCAGTTCATGCAGTACCGCGACGGAAAAATCTTCTTCGTCCTGCGGAAAAATAAAAGCGCCGAAGCGTTCCAGAAATTCAACGCCGATTTTCTGAAGCATTACTACGCCTGTCTCAACCCCATCAATAAAACCATTACTCTCACGAAACTTTCTGATTCTCATGTTGAACTTTCATGGCACAGCCCGCTTTCAGGAAAAAATACCCTCGCCATCCATTCGCGCACGGTAGCGTTTATCCAACAATGCGCGGGTGACGCCACATTCGGCGATATTCTCGCTGCCTTAAAGCCAGATGAGCATATGGCGACGGATGTGCAATCGCTGTACGCCGCCGGCATCCTGACGCCGCTTAAGGAACATAAAAAAGCCTACATCAATAAGAGCGCCAACGACACTGCGATAAACATCGCCTAAAATGTCGTGACAATCAGGCAACAACACAAGCATCTCCGGGAATGCTTAGTAGTTGCACAGGGGAATGTTTTGTCCTAGAATCTAACTATGGTATAGTGCGCCACGCAGGGCTACAAGATATGGTTTTTGGAGAACGTTGAATGCCTGACAAGGGCGGAACTTATATTGACCCGGTGAAGGCGTTTATGGAAGGGAAGTCGCGTCCTCCCACAGCAGCGAACATAGCGCCGCGCGTAGTTGCTCCATCCGATATCTCCACACAATCCATGCCGCAAGGAAGCGCCGCCGCAGCTTCCCGGTCATCGCCCGCAGACGATCAAGCGCATAAAAACGCTACAACCGCTAATATCGGCGAACAACTCCTGGCAGAAGGCCTTATCGCCCATGATCAGCTGGAAATCGCGCTGAAAGTCCAGCGCGAGGCGGCTAATAACAAAATGATCGGCTCCATCTTGGTTGAGATGGGATTCATCACCGAAAGCGCGCTGGGCGAAGCGCTGGCGGAATCCACCGGAATCAAGCAATTCGATCCCAAAAAATCGGTGCTCGACCCCAACCTGCTGAAACAAGTGCCCAAGGAAGTAGCAGCACGGTTCAAAGCCGTGCCGGTATTACTGGAGGACGACAGCGTGTACATCGCGATGAGCGATATTTACAACGTGCTCGCAATCGACCGTATCCAGCGCTACTTTCCCAAGAATTACAAGATGGTGCCATTGCATTGCAGCGACGCCGACCTTTCGGAAATCATCGACAATTACTACCATTACGATCTCTCCATCGACGGCATTCTCAAGGAGATCGAAAATAGCGAGGCCGATGAATTAGTAAAAATCAGCGCCGAGCAGGAAAGCTATACCAACCCGACGGTGCGCCTGATCGACGGCCTGTTGGTGGACGCTCTCCGGCAGGGAGCCTCGGATTTGCATTTCGAGCCGGAGAACAACTTCCTGCGCCTGCGTTACCGTATCGACGGAAAAATGCGTCATATCCGCAGCTTTCACAAGGATTACTGGGCCGCCATCGCGGTACGCATCAAGCTGCTTTCGGGCATGAACATCGCCGAATCGCGCAAGCCGCAAGACGGCCGCATTACCACGAACATTTTGGGCCGGAGCGTGGATTTTCGAGTCTCCGCTCAACCCACAATCCACGGCGAAAATATTGTGCTGCGCATCTTGGACAAGAAAAAGGCCTTGCTGCCGATGGAAAAATTAGGTTACAGCGAGCATAACGTCAAAACGCTTCAAGTGGCGCTGAAACGCCCCGAGGGCATCATCATTGTCACCGGCCCCACAGGCAGCGGCAAAACAACGACCCTCTACTCCATTCTCAATTACATCAATAAACCGGATGTCAATATCATGACGCTGGAGGATCCGGTGGAATATCAGCTTCCCATGATTCGGCAAACCAATATCCGCGAGGGTGCCGCCATGGATTTCGCTTCCGGCATTAAGGCCATCCTGCGCCAAGACCCGGATATTATTTTCGTCGGCGAAGTGCGTGACGAGGAAACCGCCGAAATGGCCATGCGCGCCGCCATGACAGGCCACCAGGTCTTCACTACCCTCCATACAAACGATGCTATCGGCGCTTTGCCGCGCCTGATCGACATCGGCATGAAACCGAAGATTCTGGCGGGCAACATAATCTGCTGCGTTGCCCAACGCCTGGCCCGCAGGCTATGCGACAAATGCAAAGAAAAACGGCAGGCCACGGCGGAAGAATGCCGGATCATGGAGGTGGACGGCAAAAACCCGCCGGAAATTGGCAAGCGCGTGGGCTGCGAGATATGCTCCTTTACCGGCTACAAGGGCCGCGTAGCGCTCTCCGAAGTGATTCTTGTGGATAGCGGCCTGGATGAAATGGTAGCGAGGGAAGCCTCACGCGGCGAAATGCTGCGGCATCTGTTCAAGAACGGGTTTGTTTCCATGGCGCAGGATGGCATCCAGCGCGTGATCGCGGGCACCACCGATCTCGATGAGATCATCGACACCGTGGATTTGACGGAACGGCTGAGGGTGTAGCCCAATGCCTACGTATCATTATTCCGCCGCCACCGCGCAGGGTAAGATTGTCAAAGGCAAGGTCACGGCCGCCAACGAGTTGGACTTGGAGGAACGCCTGCATGGTCAGGGTTTGGACATGGTCAACTTCAGGCTTCTTAAATCCGGCGGCGGAAAGTTCTTCAGCAAGATCAAAACCAAGGATCTTATTATGCTCTGCATCCACTTGGAGCAATTGGACAGAGCCGGCGTGCCGCTGCTTGATTCCATCGCGGACCTGCGCGATACATCCGATTCAGCCTATCTGCGGGACTTGATGGCCGATATCTACGAGAACGTCAAGAACGGCGAAATGCTCTCCGAAGCCATGCGGCACTACCCCAATATCTTCGGCGAAGTATTCTCCGGCCTCGTCGCCGCCGGAGAAAAAACCGGCAATCTTGCGGAATCTTTTCATAATCTTGGAGAGCATCTGAAGTGGACGGCCGATTTAAGGCGCAAAGTAAAAAAGGCGATACGCTATCCGATAGCCTTGTTGGTGCTGATGTCCGGCGTTATCAGCCTCATGATGATTTTCGTAGTGCCGCAACTCTCGGAATTCTTGCTCAGCCAAGGGTTCACCCTGCCCTTTTATACCGAAGCGTTGATCAGTTTCTCCCATCTGTTTTCGAACTACTGGTATCTTATCTTTGGCATTCCGATCGCAAGCATCGTTACATTGGTGATAATGGCCCGCACCTCCCCGGAAGTGAAGCGCTTCATTGATCGTGCTCTTCTGAACAGCCCTTTCATCGGGCATGTCGTGCTCAAGACAAATCTGGCGCGTTTTACACGTTTTTTTGCCGTAACCTTCACCAGCGGCATCGACGTGCTTGAATGCCTTCAAACCGCAAAGAAAGTAGTCAACAACAGCGTCATACAGGATGCCGTCACCGCCATCGAGCAAAGCGTATCGGAAGGAAACTCCATTACACGAGCCGTATCTCAGACAGGACAATTTCCAAGCCTTGTCGTGCGCATGTTCAAAGTGGGCGAGGATAGCGGCGATATGGAAAAAGCGCTGCAAAACGTCAATTTTTTTTATGACCGGGAAGTCAACGACGCCGTGGAGAACATGGTGGGCATGATCCAGCCCGCACTTACCATCGTCATGGGTCTGCTGATGCTGTGGGTTACAGCCGCTGTATTCGGGCCGCTTTATGACAGTTTCTCAAAAATGCAATTCTAGCCATGCTGGAAAATTTAAAGATCCCAAAAATTAAAAGCCGCCAGAAGCACCGGTTTATCCTTTCGATCGGCGATGAAGGCGCCATTCTTCTTTCCATCGTGGGAGAAACGCTACAAAAGCGTATTTTTATTACCTCGCCCACCTCGCAAGAATTTGTGGATTTGCTTTCTTCGGCGCCCGCCACGCCTATTTATATCTTCGCTGATGTTCTAGACCAGGCCTACACTCAGCAATATTTTCCACCAGTCAGTAAAATGAACGTGGGAAAACTCGTCAAACGCAAACTCCAGAAAGATTTCAATAACACAGACATTACCCAAGCCCTACCGCTCGGCAGAGACAAGGCGGGAAGGGGCGACTGGAGTTATCTTTTTATATCGGTGCATAACGCTCCGCCATTTTCGGATTGGATTAATGCCGTAGCGGAACTTCCCAACAGGCTGGTCGGCGTTTACCTGCTGCCGCTGGAAGCTCAATATTACCTCCACGATATTCAGCGCATTGTCGCTTCGGAACTGTCGAGCGCGGGTAAAAAATCAAAATGGCAGTTTATCGTCAGCCACAACCGGATCGGCGGGTTCCGGCAGATCGTTTTCAAAGACAGCACGATTATGTTCACGCGCATCGCGCAACCCATTGGCGGATTATCGCCGGATGTTATCGCCGGAAACATCGAGCAGGAAACCTTGAACACGATCGAATACATTCGCCGCCTCGGCTATACCGAAGGCGATGGTCTGGAT
>CAZXYG010000006.1:15206-22966 GCA_964644885.1 uncultured Rickettsiales bacterium | reverse complement strand
GTCTGGATATCTTCATTATCGCCTCACAGCAGGTGAAGCAAGTCATGGAGAATAATACGCTTACCGCTTCAGCCGTCATACGCCTCACTCCCCATGAGATAGCAACCAAGTTGAATCTGCAGAACGCCGCCGAACCGAATGATCGTTTCGGCGATGTAGTAATGGCCATGCATTTTGCGCTCCGTAAGAAGCATATGCTCAAGCTGCATTCCGCCTACACTCAAAAGTTGGAGCATTTGGTCTTCGCGCGCTACGGTATCCGCGCGGCGGCGGCCGGCTTCGGCGCACTATTGATTATTATGAGCGCTTATCTTTTTCTCAGTACGCTGGATCTCAACAATAAGATATCCACCCTCAAAACGGAAAAACAAGCGGCAGAGAAAAAATTAGAGGACATCAACCGTTTTAAAGGTAATCTGGGCGAGAACTGGGAAAAAGTTGTCACCATTGCAAAGCTACATAAACAACTATCCGGGGAAGGTTCCTATCCCCTGCGCTTTCTTTCTCTCTTCGGTGAGATCAAGGGCTTCGATATTCGAATCCAAGACATAGAGATCGCTTACGCTCCAGAGCAGAAAACAGACCAACAGCAAGCGCCCATGCTGACCGCGAACCTATCCATAGATTTCATTCACCCGCCTGAAAGCAGCCTGGATCGCATGCTCGAAGATATCGACACCTTCACGGGAGATATGAAACGGAAATTCCAAAGCTATGATGTCGTTTTCAGCGGTCTGCCCGATGAAGGCAACATCACCATGAATATGGGTAACAATGGAGGCGATAAGATCACGCATCTCAAAGTCTCCATTCAGGGTCCAAAAACACAGCAAGAAAACACCACCGGATGAAGTTCGATATCGAAAAAAAACGGCTGATCAAGGACTCGCTGATAGCGGGGGTGGCGTTGTTTGCTGCCGTCGGCATCGCCAGCTTTGCATCCTATTACAGCGGCTCCATGCAATCCAGCGTTCAGGATGCGGAAAATGCAAAAATGCAGGCCATTCGCACCACGTTACAGGAAGAAGAAGCCTATAAGGATAGCGTTGCCTCCTTCGAGATTTATAAAACTATGCCGGAAGTCAAGAAACCCAAGCCGGACGGTCTTTCCAATGCTGCGTCGCGAATCCGGACGGCACGCCCGGTAATCGAAGCTCTTAAAAAGCAATATGCTATTTCAAATGTTGACGTGACGTTCTCGAACGTAGAAGAAACGCCCCTTGAAACCAACCAGTCTATCGGGGTTGTGACAAACCGCATCACTATCGCAATGGACACGCTGACCGATGAATTGCTCTTCTCATTCCTGGATATGCTTATCGAAACCTTTCCTGGCTACCTCAGGATAGAGCGCATTGACATCAACAAAGAAGCAACAGCCCTTACCTCTCAAGTAATAGAGCGTATAAGGCAAGGCGAAAAGCCCGCGCTGGTTAGTGGCGAGGTACAGTTGCAATGGAAGGTGTTAAAGGACATCAGCGTACAAGGATGAAACGCGCGCGCGCAATACGCATCATATGCGGCATATGCACCGGACTTCTGGCGTGCTATTCCGCTGCCGCACAGGAGGTAGCAGAAGTAGGGCAGCCCGTCCCCGCCGCAACAGAAGCCCAAGCATCCGCTCCTGAGCTTTCTTTCAAGCGCTCACTTATGTTTTCCAGCGGAGAAATCCGGCAAATATATGCAGCGCTAGATTATTCCCGCGCGCAGCAGCCCGCTTTCTCGCCTCAAACTCAGGATATCTCTTCATCCTCACGCCCAGTCATTCCGAATGGCTTCGCGCCTTCCTTTTTCCTTCGCTCCATCATGTATTACGGCCCAGACGATTGGGTCATTTGGCTCAACGACAAAAAATTAAGACCCGGACAGGGTCTGCAAAATTTTTATATCGTCACGGTGCTGGAGGATAAAGTCGTCATGGCGTGGCACCCTCCTAACCTCCCTTCCATTGCGCCGAAATGGAAGCAAACCCTTCAGCCCGGAGAAAAACGGAGAGAAGTTATACGCCTTGCCGCCGTGAAGGGCGGCGCAGCCGAGAATATCCCTGCCGCCGAACCGGAATTCGTCACCTTCACCTGGGATTATTTCGATGCCGCAAACGATGTCGCGGTTGATAGCGCAAAGGGCGCGGTGCGTTTCGTGTTAAGCCCGCATCAATCATTTGTAACGCGCACCCTTTCCATCCAGGAAGGGTTTTCGCCTCACATCCAGCCCATGAATCAAGCTGCCGAGCAATCTTCAAGCCCCAACGGCACTGCAGCGACAGATACCCCTACCCTGCCGAAAAATAGCCAGGTATTCCAATAAATATATGCTCCCCCTATCTAGCAAAAAGCCGGTGGCATTGCGCTCCATCAGCAAACATTTCGGTAAAAAGACGGTGCTGCGGAATGTGTCGCTTTCCGTCAAGACAGGTGGCATTTTCGGCTTGATAGGGCTGAACGGAGCAGGCAAAACGACGCTTATTAAAATCATGCTGGGGTTGCTGGAGCAATCCTCCGGAGAAGTGCATCTATTCAATCGGCAAAGCAGCGATCCTGCCGCCCGTAAGCTTCTTTTTTATCTTCCTGAAAAATTTCAGCCCTCCATCTACCTTAAGGGAGAGGAGTTTCTTTCACTGACTCTTTCCTATTACAGCAAGCGCTATGACCGGGATCGGGCCAAAGCAGTCGCGGAGACACTGCATTTAAATCCGGATGTTCTCGGTTGGAAGATCACTAAATATTCCAAAGGCATGGTGCAGAAGCTTGGGCTTCTTTCGGGTCTGCTCACCGAATCGCCTCTTTTAATCTTGGATGAAGCCATGAGCGGCCTCGACCCCCGCGCCCGCATTCTGCTGAAACAGCACCTGAAAGAATGCGCCCGGCAAGGCCGTACTATTTTCTTCAGTTCACACATCCTCTCTGATATTGGAGAAATATGCAGCGAAATAGCCGTATTGCACGATCAGAAAATGCTTTTCTCCGGCACTCCCGGAAGCTTTCGCAAACATTTTCCGGCCCGGTCGCTGGAAGCGTCTTTTCTAAAAGCCATCGGAGATGAAACCTAACTAAAATACCGGTGGATTCCCTGCGTTATCGCTCCTCTCCTCCAGCCTTGAGCCCATGAACACAGATCCCGGAAACTCTCCCAATATTCCTGAAGCGGCGGATGCCCCGCGATCCTGCGCGATCTTAAGCCTCAGATTATTGGGGTTGTCAGCCTCCATAAGCGCCACGTCATGAGTTATTTTTCCTTGCTGCAGCAAGCTATAGAGAGCCTGATCAAAAGATTGCATCCCGCCGCTGCCGCTCTTTTCAATGACCATTTTGATATTGCTGATCTGCCCTTCCTCAATCAACTGCCGCACTAACCCTTCATTGATCAATATCTCGCTCGCAAGCATCCGCGAACCATCCGTAGTCTCCACCAGCCGCTGCGAAAGAATCGCTTTCAACGTTTGCGACAGCGTGACAAGCACCTGCTTATGATTCTCCTCAGGAAAAAAGTGTAGCATGCGTTCGATGGCTTGCGTTGAATTGCTCCCATGCAGGGTCGCAAGCACCAAATGGCCTGTCTCGCAGAACAGAATGGCGCTCTCCAGCGTCTCCCGGTCCCGTATCTCGCCAATGACGATCACATCCGGACTTTGTCTTAATGCGTTTTTAAGGGCAAGGCTGTAAGAGTAGGTATCAATGCCGATCTCGCGCTGCGTAAAAATACAACCCTTATGCTCGAACACAAACTCCACAGGATCTTCTATCATAATGATATGCCCGGAACCGTTGCGGTTGCGATATTCCAGCATCGCTGCCATGGACGTGGACTTTCCGGCTCCCGTTGGCCCTACCAGCAACACAAGGCCGCGCTTTTGCATGATAATATTTTCGTAAATGGAACTTAAGCCCAGTTCCTTTGTCGTCGGAATAACGGATTTGATATGACGGATCACCATTCCCATGGTGTGCATCTGCTGGAACAGGCTTACCCGAAAGCGCTCGCCATTTTCTTTGACAATTGCCAAGCTCATCTCCAGAGAGGCTTTAAATTCATCGCGCTGCGATTCATTCAGCAATTCATGAACCAGCACCGCAATGTCGGATGCATCAAGCGGCGGCATCTCAAAAGGGACAAGCTTGTCATCCACCCGTAAATGCGGCGCGCATCCGACGGAAAGAAAGAGGTCCGATGCCTTGCGTTCGATCATCCTGTCGAGAAAAGGCTCCAGTGCGGGATATTTCATGACCTAAAACCCCCCTTCCCTGTCCGGAGCGGGATTGGAATCCATCAGGTCCTCTTTGTCTTCTCCCTCCTCTTCGCTGCGCCCACTATAGAGATTAAGCGCTTGCTTGGCTGCATCAGAAGAAATAACGCCCTTTTCCATCAGACTATAGACGCTATCCTTCATGGTGCGCATGCCGAGCCGAGAACCCACCTGCATCAGCGAATAAACCTGCGGCAGCTTGCCTTCGCGGATTAAATTGCGAATCGCCGGAGTGCCCAGCATCACTTCCAGCGCTGCCACCCGGCCCTGGCCATCGCGCGTTTTAATGAGCGTTTGCGAAATCACTCCCTCCAGCGAGGTGGAGAGCATGGACATGATGAGTCCTTTATCCTGCGGCGGAAACACGTCGAGAATGCGGTCGATGGTCTTCGCTGCCGAGCTTGTGTGCAGCGTCGCCATGACAAGATGCCCTGTTTCCGCCGCTGTCAGCGCAAGCTGAATCGTTTCAAGGTCGCGCAACTCGCCAACCAGAATCACGTCCGGATCCTCACGCAATGAACTCCGCAGCGCTCGGGCAAAAGATTTGGTATTGGAGCCAAGCTCGCGCTGATTGATCAGGCACCGTTTCGGATGATGCATGATTTCGATGGGATCCTCAATGGTGAGTATATGTTTCTTCATGTTAAAATTGATATAATCAATCATGGCGGCAAGCGTGACCGACTTGCCGCTGCCGGTAGGACCCGTGACCAGCACCAGCCCCTTGTTGAGACTGGCAAACTTCTTGAGTATCTTGGGCATGCCAAGTTCGTCGAGCGTATGGACTTTTGTTGGTATATCCCTGAGCGCAATGGCAGGACCTTTAACGGTGGTAAAGGCATTCACGCGAAATCGCAGCTCTTCTCCGAATTGGATAGCAAAATCCAGCTCCATTTCGCGCTCATAGGTGGCGCGCTGGTGATCGTTCATAATGGAATACAGGATTTTTTTTACGTCTTCCGCCGTTAAAGGCGTCATCTTCAGAGTGACAATATCGCCAAACAGTCGCAATATCGGCGGATGACCGGGGGAAAAATGCAGATCCGACGCTCTATTCTTTTTAGCATGCAGCAACAGCTCCGTGATTTCCATGACCCTACCCCTCGTCGCCGGATCGGCTCCGGATATAGGTTAATCGCTCCTGTATTTTATCCGTGGATTCGGGCAATTCCTTGCCTTCCGCGCCCGCCTTTATCAACTGCGTATAAAGCCGCGCGGCCTGGTCGGTCCTGCCCATTTTATCCAGAACGACCGCAAGATTATAGCGATAGTTCAGGTTTTCCGGCGCAAGGATGATGGCGCGCGTCAAATATTTCGCCGCCTGCTCCAAATCATTCCGCTCAAAATAAAGCATCCCTATCTGAGCAGGAATCGGGGAGAATTCAGGATTGCTCTGCTCCAGTTTAAAAAGCTGCTGCAGCGCTTCATCAGGCCCCTCCTCACGCGCAAGCATCAGCATATTATTGATGGCAGGTTCATATTTTTCATCAAGCTTCAGCACTTGCAAATAGGTGTCGCGGGCCTGGTCGAGCTGCCCCCGCTTATGGTAACTCGCCGCCAGCCCGAAAAGAGCCTGTTTATTTTGCGGATCATGTTCGAGCACTTGCTTATAGAGAGCGGAAGCACCTTCCGTCTGGCCTGCCGTAAGCGCGTCATGGGCCATTTGCAGCGTCTGCACCGTGGATCGGCCAGGCTGTTTGATCGAGATATTGAGTCCGACTTCATCCTCCGGTATGTCTTGCTTCGGCTCGCCGAAAATATCCGTTTCCTCGCCGCGATATATCTCTACGGATTGTTTTGGTGAAATAACATGCGTCATCGACTCCAGTTTACCCGCAGGAATGCTACGTAAATAATTTCTTGTTTCCCTGGAAAGCTGACGGTTGCCGAGTGAATTCAGCAACATACTCAAGCTTTCCACGAAAGCGGTGTAATTTTCCTCAATAATTTTGCCGTTCAACTCCTTCTCTCCGGCCTTTTCTTCCGCAGGAAGTATCAATGGAATGGGTCGCTCCAGCGCTGCGCTCTGGTTATTTTTCAAGAAACGGGAGGCATCGCCATTCGCTTTGCGCCGGGCACGCCGCTCTTCGATAACGGACGGCGCTTCTATCGCCGCTTGAGAGGCAACGCGAGGAACGTCCTGCGCTTCCGCAAAATTCATGCCAACGCCGTAGAGCGCCGCCAGCACGCCAAGGCACAGCGCTGCTGAACGGGGCAACGCAGGCTTCCATGCCGCCGGTATAGCAAAACGCTTTTTATATGCTGCCATTTTTTTTACGAGCATACCTATCCCATGCTATATCATATTCATGAACCTGATAAAGAACTTCTTGAGCATTTACCACAAAATATAGTATGGGTATCCCTCATTACTAGCAATATGCTGTATTTTCATCTTCTTCGCCCCCTGTTATTCTCACTGCCCGAGGAACATGCGCACCATGCAGCCATATGGGCGTTGAAACACCGTTTAATCCCCGCGCCGGCGTGCACTTTCTCTCATACCCTGCTGCAACAAACGCTGTGGGGTCTGGCCTTTTCCCACCCTCTCGGCCTAGCGGCAGGCTTCGACAAAAACGCCGAAGCGGTGCACGCTCTGTTTCGGCAAGGTTTCAGCTTTATCGAAGCCGGCACGGTGACGCCCCTTCCCCAACCCGGAAACCCGAAGCCGCGCCTGTTCCGGCTGACACAGGACGACGCTCTCGTCAACCGCCTGGGTTTCAATAGCAAAGGAGCGGATTACTTCGCCCGTCGCATGAAAAAGCCGCGCGACGGAACCGGCATCCTCGGCATTAATATCGGAAAAAACAAGACCACAAACGAGGCGGCTCGCGATTATGTCGCGCTCATCGAAAAATTCTATGAGTTTGGCGATTATATTACTATTAACATTTCCTCGCCGAATACGCCTGGATTACGGGATCTGCAGCGTAAACAAGCGCTGCGCGATTTGCTCGGCCCAATCATGGCAGCCCGTGCAGCTCAATTTCGTATGAGAGAAAAAAGTGTCCCGCTTCTTGTAAAGATCGCTCCCGATCTTTCTGCGCAAGAGCTTGAGAATATCGCAGAAACAGCTCTGGAAATGCACGTGGACGGACTGATTATAAGCAATACCACCACCGGCGGACGCGCGCTTCTTAAAAGTCCTGAAGCAAAGGAAATAGGCGGCCTCAGCGGTCGTCCTCTGTTTGAGCAATCGACGCACGCGCTACGCAACATGTACCGGCTGACGGCAGGAAAAATACCGCTGATCGGCGTAGGTGGCATTTTCTCTGGCGCGGATGCGTATCAAAAAATTCGCGCCGGTGCCTCACTGCTGCAAATCTATACCGCGCTCATCTATCATGGCTTCGGCGTCGTCCCTCATATTCTAAATGAATTGACCGCCCTGCTTCGTAAAGACGGATTTTTGCATATCTCCGAAGCGATCGGCGTGGACGCTCGAAAATGAGATTTTGCTTGACCCATCAAGACCCTTCGGCTATGTAACCGCTTCATTTTGTGGAGCAAGCAGTCA
>CAZXYG010000006.1:7173-15196 GCA_964644885.1 uncultured Rickettsiales bacterium | reverse complement strand
GAACGGGAATAAAGTCTCGCACTCAAACCGTAAGACCCGGCGGCGCTTTATGCCTAATATCCAGAGCGTTTCGCTCAAAAGCGACGCGCTGAACCGAATCGTGCGGCTGAAAGTCAGCGTAAACGGTCTGCGCAGCGTCGATCACAACGGCGGGTTGGATAACTACCTGCTGACCACGGCGAACGATAAGCTCTCCCCCGAAGCCCAATCCCTCAAGCGCAAGATCAAAAAAGCCCTAAAAACTAAGAAAGCGGCTTAGCTTCTCAGGCTTTTTCTCCCGACTCCATATAACCCTGCAATACGCCCTCATGCAGCTTTCGTAGCTCCTCGAGAGGCAGCACCGCATCGATTATTTTAAGGCTATCGCCGCCGGTAGTGCCGAGCGCGGCAACCACGACGCCTTCCTCGGGCGCTTTACGCAAAATGCGCTCGCCGTGAATTTGGTCGGCGGTGATGATATAGCGCGCCTGATCCTCGCCGAAGCAGCGCGCCAGATCGATCATAATGTCAAGATCGGCGCCCATATTGCCGGCCAAGGCCATTTCCGCCAGCGCCACCAACTGCCCGCCGTCTGAAATATCATGGCATGCGGTAACCCACCCTTTCTGTATCAACCACCGCACGAAATCGCCGGTTTTTTTCTCCGCTTCAAGATCCACGGGCGGCGGCGGGCCTTCCTCACGGCCTTCAACCTCACGCAAATAGAGCGAGCAGCCAAGATGGCCGCTTTTAATATCTCCGAGGCGCAGAATAACCTCGCCCGCCCGCTTGAAACCGGACGTCATGTGTTTGCGCACATCCTTGAGAAGCCCCACGCCGCCGATGGCGGGCGTGGGCAGGATACCCTCGCCGCTGGTTTCGTTATAGAGCGACGCATTGCCCGAAACAACCGGGAATCTGAGCGTTTCGCAGGCCTGCCGCATACCCTCGATGCAGCCTACGATCTGGCCCATGATTTCGGGCTTTTCCGGATTGCCGAAATTAAGGCAATTGGTAACGGCGAGCGGCGTCGCCCCTACGGCGGTAAGGTTTCGCCACGCTTCAGCCACGGCTTGCTTGCCGCCTTCCACGGGATCGGCGACACAATAGCGCGGCGTGCAATCGACAGTGAGCGCCAAGCCCTTCTCCGTGCCGTGCACGCGCACGACGGCGGCGTCCGCCCCGGTCAGCACCGTATCGTTCATCACGCGGTAGTCGTACTGCTCCCAGATCCATCGCCTGCTGCATAAGTCCGGACTCGCCATCAGGGTTTTGAGACGCGCCAGAAGTTCCGCCGGCGTGGTTTCGGTTTTGATAGTGACAGGCTTGCGCTTGAGCGAAGGCTTCCATGGCCTATCGTAAAGCGGCGCCTGCTCCGAGAGCGGCGATACCGGAAGATCAGCAGCGATGCCACCTTTGTGTTTTACGATCAAACGCCCGGTATCGGTGATGCAGCCCACCACGGCGGCGTCCAGTCCCCACTTGCCGAAAACACGTTGCGCATCTTTTTCCCTACCGGGCTTGACTACCATCAGCATGCGCTCCTGGCTTTCCGAGAGCATGATTTCGTAGGGCGTCATGCCGTCCTCGCGCTGAGGAACGTCGTCCAAGTTCAGTTCAATGCCGGCGTTGCCTTTATCCGCCATCTCCAGCGACGAACAAGTAAGCCCCGCAGCGCCCATATCCTGAATCGCCACGATGGCATCTTCCTGCATTAACTCCAGGCAGGCCTCGATGAGCAATTTTTCGGTGAACGGATCGCCCACCTGCACGGTGGGGCGCTTTTCCTCGGATTTCTCATCGAACTCGGCGGAAGCCATGGTGGCACCGTGAATGCCGTCGCGACCGGTTTTGGCGCCCACGTAAATAACCGAGTTACCCACGCCGCTCGCCGCCGCATAAAAAATCTTGTCCCGGTCGGCAATGCCTACCGCCATCGCATTGACCAGAATATTGCCGTTATAAGCAGGATGGAACGTGCATTCGCCACCCACGGTGGGCACGCCGACGCAATTGCCGTAACCGCCAATGCCCGCAACCACGCCTTCCATGAGGTGTCGGGTTTTTTCATGCTGCAATGCGCCGAAGCGCAGCGCGTTAAGCAACGCCACAGGCCGAGCGCCCATGGTGAACACATCGCGCAATATGCCGCCCACGCCGGTGGCGGCACCCTGATAAGGCTCGATGAAGGAGGGGTGGTTATGGCTTTCCATCTTGAAGATCACGGCTTGCTTATCGCCGATATCAACCACGCCTGCGTTCTCGCCGGGGCCGCAGATAACCTGCGGGCCGGCAGTGGGAAGCTTCCTGATATGCTTACGGGTGGATTTGTAGGAGCAGTGTTCGCTCCACATCACCGAGAAAATACCGAGTTCCACCAGATTCGGCTCGCGTCCCAGTATATCAAGCAAGCGCGCGTATTCCTCCGGCGTCAAGCCGCGGGCGCGAACGATATCCGGAGTGATTGCGGAGGCCTGGGCGGAACCGCTCACGACTTTTTCTCCAATTCTTCGTTCTTGAGCGACGCGCAGCCCTGATCGGTGAATTTTTGTATTGCCAGATAGACAAACAGCGAAAGACGCTGCATTTCAGGCGCCAGCTTTTCCCGCGTGGCCGGACTCATGCCCCTCAAATCCGCTATATTGCTCCGCGGAATGGAAAGCACGCGGTATAATGTTTGACAAGACATTTTTCCTTTCTGCAGCGCGATAAGCCGTGCATCGAGATCAATCGCCTCATCGGTGAAAACATCATCCAGCACTTCCGCCGGAATATGGGGGTGCGTTACAAGCGCTTTCTGATGGAAAGTATCGCGCCGCACGATGGCGTTTCGCGCAAGCGCGCGAAGCGTCGCCGCGTCGGTTTTTTCATTGAGCAGCGTATGCTTGAGATTTTCCCCGTAGCCAAGCAGCAGGCTGGCACCCGCAACCGTCAAGCCGATCAGCCACGCCACAATGCGGGTATGCGGGCGAAACGCGCGCGCGTTAGAGAAACGCTTTTTCTTGAAAAGAGAGATAATAGTCGCGGGTAAAAAGCCAAGCCAGAAAGCGAAGAACGCATAGAGCACGGTATTGGAAGGCAGATGAAACACAAGCTGCGGCACAAGGGGAGTGTCGCGGTGCTGATAAAGAATGACCGCCTCATAAAACGCGCCGAAAATAAGGGCGATACCGGCGCACCAGAGCGACGTTTTCCATGTGAACGGCGACATGGGAATTTTTCGCGCCAGCAGAAAGAAGAGCGCCACGCAAGCCGGGATGATATAATAAGGATAATAGACGTAGAGCGTGCCCATAAAGTCTATCCCAGCGCTTTTATCAGCGACTCAAACATTGTTTTTCCATCTTCTCCGGCGGTGAGAGAGTCGGCGGCGCGTTCGGGATGCGGCATCATGCCGAGAACGTTGCGCCGTTCATTCAGGATGCCCGCGATATTACGGAGCGCCCCATTGGGGTTCGCGTTGTCATTGACCGCGCCGCCTGCATCGGCATAGCGGAAAGCGATGCGGTCCTCATCTTCCAATATTTTCAGCGTCTTCTTATCCGTGAAATAATTACCATCGTGATGCGCGATCGGGATGGCAACCGCCACGCCTTTTTTATACCCGCCCGTAAAAACGCTGTCGCTAGTTTCCACGCGCAGAAACGTATCGCGGCAAATGAATTTCAGGTTCTTATTGCGCATCAATACGCCCGGCAGCAGGCCGGTTTCGGTGAGCACCTGGAAACCGTTGCAAATACCGAGCACGTAACGACCCGCTTCGGCGTGGCGCTTTACTTCCTTCATGATGGGAGCATGAGCGGAAATCGCGCCGCAGCGCAGGTAATCGCCGTAGGAAAAACCGCCGGGAAGCACCACAAGATCAAGCGTGGGCAGAGCGGTTTCCGCATGCCAGATCATGACAACCTTCGCCCCTGCCGCCAAGAGCGCTACACTGGCGTCGCGGTCGCAATTGGAACCGGGAAATACGATTACGCCGGCCTTCATTGGATCTCAGCTTTCTTCCAGTTCAAAACGATATTTTTCAATCACGGTGTTGGCGAGCAGCTTGCGGCACATGGACTCTACCGCTTCGGCGGCTTTTTTCTCGTCTTTTTCCACCATGGCCACCTCGATATATTTTCCCTGCCGCACATCCTTCACGCCGCCAAAACCGAGATTGCCGAGCGCGCGCGCCACCGCGGATCCCTGCGGGTCCAGCACCCCCTGTTTCAAGGTAACGTAGATTCTCGCTTTCATGTTATTTTATCGGCTTATCCTCGTCCGGCCCTGTTTTAGCCGAAGGCTTGCGCTTCGGCGTTTTCTTGGCGGGAGGGGTTTCCGCTACTTTCTTTTCTTTGGCGGACTTGGTTCCCATTTCCGTCATGCGCTTGAACGGCGTGACGTTATCCTTGGTTTTAGCCTTTGGGCCGTCCACGAAAATGCCGAGCCTTCGCGCCACTTCCTGATAGGCCTCAGCCACTTTTCCAAGGTCATGGCGGAAGCGGTCCTTATCCATTTTTTCGCCGGTTTCGATGTCCCACAGGCGGCAGGAATCCGGACTGATCTCATCTGCCAGGATGATGTATCCGTTGCCTTCCTCATCATAAATGCGGCCGAACTCCAATTTGAAATCCACGAGCTTCAGCGAAACGCCCTGAAATAAGCCGCAGAGGAAGTCGTTGACGCGCCGCGCATACGCCTTGATCTCCTCCAGTTCCACCTCATCGGCCCAACCGAAGGTAAGAATATGCTCTTCGGTGAGCATGGGATCGTCGAGCACGTCGCTTTTGAGGTAATATTCGAGCAGCGGAACGGGAAGCATCATGCCTTCCTCGACATCGAAACGCTTGGCCAGGCTGCCGGCGGTAAGGTTCCGCACGACAATCTCGATAGGGATGATTTCCGCCGATTTCACGAGCTGTTCGCGCATGTTGAGCGATTTTATGAAATGCGTGGGGATGCCGATCTCCTCCAGCCGCGTCATGATAAATTCGGAAATGCGATTGTTGAGAATGCCCTTGCCGGGAATATGCCCCTTTTTCTTGTTGTTGAAAGCGGTGGCGTCATCTTTGAAATGCTGAATCAGCGTGCCCGGTTCCGGACCCTCGTAGAGAATCTTGGCTTTGCCTTCGTATAGCGGCTTTCTGCTCATGTGCTTTAGGAACGCGATAGGGTTGAAAAGCGTTGCGTCTCATCAGATAAATGGGTAAGTATCCACCTGATTTCAATGCAACAAGGGTGGTTATAGAGAATTTTTACCCGTTGCACTAGCAAAAAGTAAGAAAGGAACCCCATGACGATCTTTGACGACCGTGAAAAAGCTTTGGAAAACAGATATTTCCGTAATGAGGAAGTGAGATTCCGGGTCGTCGCCAAGCGGCGAAAGTTCCTTGGCATGTGGGCGGCGGAGCGCATGCATAAAAGCGAGGAGGAAAGCCTGAAATACGCGCTCGACATCGTGCAGCACGGCGTCACCGACCCCACCGACGCCACGGTGGCGAAGAAAATCCTTCGCGACATGCAGGATGCGAAACTCACCATCAGCGAACGTGAAATCCGCGAAAAAATGGCGGAACTGGAGGAGAAAGCCAAACGGCAGGTGGAGAAGGAATACGGAGAGAGCGATTAATCAGGCGTTACGGCTCGTGCCGCCGGGCGTGAATTCGGCACCTGTGTGCAGCGTATTGCTGCCGGGCGTGCCGTCGGGGACATGGCCGTTAAATTTGAAGTTAGAAAGTGTGGCAAGAAGTTCATTCTCGCGCAGCGCTGCTTTTGGAAGCAATGTACCGTTGGGAAGCTTCATTACATCCAGCACATGCTCAAGCACTTTTGCTGCAATTTCCGGATTATGAGGATTACTTCCTTCGATGAAGGCCGCGCCACCAAGACCGCCTGGATAAGTGCCGCTCATATCATCACAAAAGCGAGGAATGGCTGTATGCGGTAAAGCAGCCCCGGTCACCCTAGCCGCCGTAGAAAAAAGCGTGGCTTCCTCCGTTCCCCTAACCGTAAAATTATCCCCTTCGACTTTATACGTAATGGCCATGATGTCAGACTTCCCTAAAATTGACTTTCCTCAAAACCTCCGGCAATGAATCCACATTCAAGCTGCTTCCTGACCTGCTTTTTAGCTTCTTCGTCGAGGCCAGAAAGCTCAATTTCCAGGTAAAGATTACCGTTTAAATCTCTTTCCCGCTTGATTTCAAGCGTCACTTCTTCCGATGTGCCATATCCGTGGACGACTGTTTTAAAACCCGTGGGCGTGCGTTCGACGCGCCCCGCGCCCGCAATGCCGATGTCATAATCATGCACGACAGGGCCAGGCATTGCTCCCAATGATTTAATTGCCGCTGCTGTTTCCTGTTGCATCATTGTTTTTGCTGCATTTTCCGGTTGCTCATAGCTTCCATCATGCCATAGAGAGGTTAAGATTTCGTTAACAGAATGCAAAAAGATTGCATCCAGAGGTTTATCTCTGGTTAAAAGTATGAAATCATTATATATCAGTATGTTATATATTATTCCAGCCGTTGCGCGGCTTCCCGGATGCGGGTTAACGCCTTATCCAAAGCCACCTCCGACGTTGCGTAAGAGATGCGGAAAAAGGGTTCAGCGCCGAAGGCAATGCCCTGCACCACAGCCACCAGCGCCGACTCCAGAAAATAATCGGCCAAGGCGCCGCCGTCCTTGATGATTTTGCCTTCCGGCGTCTTGCGCCCGAACAGCTCTCCGCATTGCGGAAACACATAAAACGCACCCTCCGGCCGGTTGCAGGAGAGGCCGGGGATGGCGTTCAGCCTATCTACCACCATGTCGCAGCGCTTACGGAAGGTTTCCACCCAGGTTTTCAGGAAATCCTGCGGGCCGTTCAATGCCGCCACCGCCGCCGCTTGCGAAATCGAGCAGGGGTTGGAGGTGCTTTGCGATTGGATCTTGGCCATGGCCTTGATCAGCGGCTCCGGCCCACCCGCGTAGCCGATGCGCCAGCCGGTCATGGCATAGGCCTTAGACACGCCGTTGACCGTGAGCGTACGCTCCTTGAGCGCAGGCTCCACCTGCGCCGGAGTCACAAAAGTAAAGTCGTCATAAACAACATGCTCGTAAATATCGTCGGTGAGGATATGCACCTGAGGATGCCGTACCAGCACATCGGTTAGTTTCTTCATTTCCTGCCGGTTATAGGCGGCCCCGGTGGGATTGCTGGGTGAATTCAGAATCAGCCATTTGGTTTTCTTGGTAATGGCTTTTTCAAGGTCGGACGGCTGTAACTTAAAGTTGTTTTCCGCCGTGCATGCCGCGAATATCGGCGTTCCCCCCGCCAACAGCGTGATATCGGGGTAAGAAACCCAGTAGGGCACGGGGATAATCACTTCGTCGCCGGGGTTAAGCGTGGCCATCAGCGCGTTATAGATCACCTGTTTGCCTCCGCTGCCCACGGAAATATGAGTGAGAGCATACTCCAAGCCGTTTTCACGGCGAAATTTCTCGCAAATGGCTTTTTTCAGCGCCGGAGTGCCGTCCACGGCGGTGTAGCGCGTATCGCCCGCGTCCATCGCCTTCTTGGCCGCCTCGCGAATATGGGCAGGCGTGTCGAAGTCCGGCTCGCCCGCGCCTAGGCCGATGACATCCCTGCCGGCGGCTTTCAATTCCTGCGCCTTGGCTGTCACCGCCATGGTGGGTGAGGGTTTGATGCGGTTTAAATGTTCAGCGATCAGCGCCATGCTTTCTTTCTCTTTGGTTTTAGAGCGCCGCTTTCTAGCATATTTGCCTGGAAAAGGCTAGAGAGAATATGGCAACCCATAGATCATTTTACTAAAAGTCTTCTCCTTCCGGAAAAGCCGATCGCGGCCTACAATACGAAGAACAGCAAAGGAGATAAAAATGGCGGACTTCAGCAGCAACCTCGTGCACGGCATGGTGGATCGATTTCTACGGGATATAGGCGGCGTGGCCCGGAATATGGGCGACAATCCGCGTTTTTCACCACCGCTCCCTTCCTCTTCCCCGGCAGACGATGCAGATTTTTCTGAGGAGGAGAAACGCATCCGCGCATTCACACAAC
>CAZXYG010000006.1:4984-7163 GCA_964644885.1 uncultured Rickettsiales bacterium | reverse complement strand
CACAACAGATAGAGCGGGAGTTCAACCGCCTCACGAACCGGATGCAGGCGCAATGGATAACGCATATCGACAAAGAATTGCGGGAAGGGTTAGCGCATGCGGTGCGGCAAAACTTGCAGCGCCTTGGCCAAGATATACGGTCCCGCAACCGGGAACGGTTGGAACAACTGGCGTTGGATAGCATCACAGGATCGCTGGGCGACAGTGCGCGCACGCGGTTCGGCACAAGCACCGGGCAGATTTTTGCGAATATGCTGCGCTCTCTTTCGACAGCAGGCAGGCGGAACCTGTAACCGCCAGGAAAACCTTGATTCCTGATTGGAGCAAGGCTATCTCTGTCCTCTTTAGGGACAGAGGGCAATGACGGACGGCAGACGCGCAGCATTGATTACCGGAGCGGCACGCAGGGTTGGAAAGGCCATTGCCCTCGGCTTTGCCGCAAAAGGCTACGACATCGCCCTGCATTATCATACGTCACGCAAGGAAGCGGAAGCAACGCGGAAAGAAATTCGCGCAATAGGCGTGGATTGCCAGTTGTTTTCACTCGATCTGACGAAAATCGGCAAGCTGCAGGATCTGGCGGATACGGTATTGGCGCGCATGCCGCACTGCAACATACTGATTAACAACGCCTCATATTTCGAGCCAGGCCGGTTCCTCACAACCGACGAAGCGCTGTTCGATCGGCAATTCAACATTAATTTCAAGGCGCCTTTTTTCCTGATGCAAGCCTTCGTAAAGCGCTGCCCGGAAGCGCGGGTGGCAAACATCCTGGATACGAACATTGTCCGCCACCATACATCCCATTGCGCCTACCTTCTCGCCAAGAAAGCGCTGGCCGATCTTACTTGCATGGCGGCGCTAGAGCTAGCGCCCAAGGCCAGGGTCAACGGGCTATGCTTGGGGTCCGCCTTGCCCGCCGACAATGAAAATCCAGATTTTACCACAGCCTACACCGCGCGCATGCCTCTGAAACAGGGCACGGCCCTTACAGAGGTGGTTGAAGCGCTACTTTACCTTATCAACACCGAAAATATGACCGGTGAACTACTGTTTTTGGACGGAGGGAGGCATTTGACATGATCGTGACCATCAAGCGGCTATGCGTGCAAACTATCGTGGGGGCGTATAAATGGGAGCGCAAGACCCCGCGCACCATCTACCTCACCGTTACTTACGAGTACGATGCCACGCGCGCAGCCGTTTCCGACACGCTGCGCGATGCTTTGGATTACTCAGGGTTGGAGCAGGACATCATCACCGCCGCACAAAACCGCACCTACACCCTGATCGAAACGCTCGCCGACCACGCAGCGCGAGCGGTGCTGAAAAAATACCCCGAAGTGGAATGGATCACCGTAGAAGTGGAAAAACCCGGCGTTCTCCGTCAAGCCGATTCCGTTTCCGTCACGCACACGATAAAGCGGTAAATCCCTGTTTTTCCATAGCTCCACGTTTTATTAACGACTTGTTAACCTCTTTCCGATAGACTGAGCAAGAGGAGCATGCCGTGGATAAGCTGGATAAACTCTATACCGCCGTCAGGAATTATCTGGAGGCCAAGCCCGGAGAGCAGGAAGAGGCGCGTAAAGAAATCCACGCCGAATGCAAGGCTCTGCAGAAAGAAAAAATAGATCTCGCCGCTATTCGCTTGGATCATTCATTCGGAGATTTCAGCGGCATGAATCTCATGCAGCTTGCCGCGTTCCGGGGTGATGTGTACCTGGCCGCCAGGCTTTTCGAAGCGGGAAAGGACCCCATCCTCAACGCCAAGGGCCAGGGAATATGGACGGAAAGCCCCATCTATTATGCGTTCGGCCTGACCCCAGCATCCATAGCGCCATCGGCGACGCTTTACAAGACGGACTCCACAGGCAGGCCGCAGATCGAGTTGAGCAGCGCCCACATCCAGACCATCGGTTTCCTCGTCATGAACGGAGCGGATCTGGATCATGCAGCCCTGCGGGGAAAAGTGACAAGCGGCATCATCGGAGAAATGCCCGATGAAATGCGCGCGCAAATCGGCGGATTCATCGACAGGGTTTTCGCCGTAGACAAAGAATCCGGGAAGCCCATCAAAACCACGGAAGAAATTAGGAAGGCATTCCAAACAGCCGAGAAATTGCGGGTGGAATTCGCGGAAACGGCGCAGAAATTCAGCGTCTATAAGGTTGAAAAC
>CAZXYG010000006.1:0-4974 GCA_964644885.1 uncultured Rickettsiales bacterium | reverse complement strand
TGAAAACAACACGCTTATCTCAACCGCGCTGGGGCAGGAATTAAGGGAACGCTATACGGCGTTGGCCAACCATTATGAAAGCGCATTGGGCATTCAGGTCTCGGGAATTTGCTTCACGGGAAACGAGAGCGGGCTTGGGGACTATTTCCGCGGAGCCAACCCGCTGCAGATCGCCGCGCATTACGGAGCGGTACTCGCGAGAAAGGACGGCGATAAAATCGCATACACCAATCCCGTGATAGAAGGCGAAACCGCACGGACGCTGGCTAAATTTCCGGATCCGTGGCAACACGCCAAGCACATGGCGAATTTCACGCTCCAGGGCGGCGACGGCGCTTGGTCGAATTTTACGCCTCTGCATGCGGCAATGGGCGAGAGTCACGAATCTTCCAGCCTTACCCTTTCGCGCGAGGTGTTGCGAAATCGCGGCGCCAACCATATCGCGTTCTCCGGCCATATCCTGGATCGCATCGCGGAGGCTTCGGAAAGCAAGAAGATCGAAGGCCCCTATGCCTCCAGAACAACCGAGATACTCTTGCGCTATGCCGGCAGGATGCTGGATCAGCAATTCGCGACAACGCAGGAAAAAATAGTCGGCGAGTTCGCGAAAAAAGGCATTACACCCCACTATGAAGCAAGCGCCGCCATCGCCGCCACGCTTGATCAGCACGCCGCAACCGCCGCTCCTACTACGCCGACGAAAGTCAATTCGGATACGGCAAGCACCGCTCTTTCACGCGAGGCCGCTCTGGCACGGCAGAAAGAAGCGCTAGCACTGCAAGGAAAAACGGTCGCAGCTATGTTCAACGAAGCGGCGAAAAATCTTCCCAAGCTCGAAAAACAGAAAATGCCATGGTCCGCCACGCCTGAAGCAAAAAAAGAGCAGCCTACCGCCGTTAAGACCCCCCCGCCACAACCGATGCCGCCACAGAATGCGGCAGCGGGAAATCCTCCTGTACGGCCAGCTCCAGCGCCGCAAACACTTGGCGCCATGGTGCAAACAATGCTGGCGCTCAATGTCGCCTTAAAGAATGGCGCCGGCGGAGCAACCTCTCAAGCGCTGGATGCCGCCGGAGCCAACACAGTAATGGAAGCGGCGCAAAATCTGCAAACCATACTGGAAAGCAAGAAGGATCTCTCCGGCGCGGACCTTCTCAAGGACGCAGAGGTCGCCAAGGCCGTGGAAAGATTCACGCAGGAGAATCGGGCCTTCGGAGAAAAGGCAAACAGCGCGCAAGATCCGAAAGCGCAATACCTGATACGGCAGATGCACTCCCTATTTAAATAGGGTTATTGAGCAGATAGATAAGCAAAGAACGCCGGAAAAAGCGCCGCAGCCGGAAGAACAACCGGGTAAGCCGGGCGCCATGAACTTTAAACTGGATGCGCTGCCGGGATTTGCAAGCGTCACGCATCGCCCCGGGCAATCGGTATCTTCCCTTGATCTTTTCACCACTATCGTGCCCACGCCCTTATTCGAGGCTCCCCCGGCCCCATCGCAGAACGCTGGTCCCGTCGTGACGGTTTAAGTAATAACGCTTTTCTTTCTCCCGATTTTTGCTACTCTCCGTTTCGGCTCCGATGGCAAAACAACACACCATTCCCTATATCTATCAGCTTCAGAATGCGGCATTCCCCAAGCTTGCCGCGCTGCCGTTCAAGGTGGCGGTGCTGGATATGGACGACGCCAAGCTAAGCTGCAAGGAAATTCAGGCGCTCAAGGATCAGGGAAAAACCGTCTTCTCCTATGTCAGCATAGGCGAAGCCGAGGATTACCGCGATTATTGGAAGGAAGGCGGCTGGAGCGAATCGCGCCCTGCTTTCCTGCTGAAGGAAAATCCGGACTGGAAGGGTAATTTCAACGTCAAGTTTTGGGATAAGGAATGGCAGCACATTATCTTCGACCGTATCGGCAAAGCGGTCGAGAAAGGGTATGACGGCGTTTATCTGGACATCGTGGACGGCTATACCGTCAAGCAAGTCATCGATGCATGGCATGGAAGATCAAGCCAGTTGCGGGAGGAAATGGTGGATTTCATCCTGAAGATTTCTCACCATGCCAAAGCCCTCAATCCGGATTTCAAGATCATTCCCCAGAACGCCGTGGGATTGCTCAGCACGGAGGAAAACATCAACTTGGACGAGCCGCTCTCGCCCAACACGCGCTATCTGGACGCTATCGACGGCGTCGGCAAGGAAAGCACCTGGTTCAATGACGACGCGCGCTCCGAATGGGTCGCCTATGATATGCGCCATCTGGAAAACGCGATTAACGCCGGAAAATTCGTACTGGCGATTGATTACCCCACGAACAACGGCGCGCAGCGCGAATTTATCCATGAAGCCATCAAGGCCGGGTATATTCCTTTCATTGGAACGCGCGAATTGGACGGCGCGATCGATAGGGATAATTACCGCATCGGCAAGGAACTGCCCGACGCCATACTGCAGAAAGTGCTGACACACCCGAACCGGGATAGTTTTCTATTTCATTCCGATACCCCCGGCGGATTCCATGAAACTGAAACCGAGGTCACAGGATGCAAGCTTCCGCATCACGATCACGATGGAGAGCATGTCGGCATTCACGATGACGCCACGGACCTCTTGATTGCCAACGCGGGTTTCTTCAGTGTATATGATCCTGATTCTTTCTAACGCCATCCCGGAAAAATAAAGCCATAAGGAGGAGCATCCCATGCCAGAATCCATCATCCGTAAAGCCTCCGAATTCAGCCGCGACTTCGAGGTTGATCCTAAGCTTGCAGCAGGCGTCACGGCAACCGAATTACTCTCCAAAACCCTCGATTTCCTGCATGAAGAGCTGAATGAAACAAAGGACGCCCTGCTGGCGCATGACCAAGAGGAAATCATCGACGGATTCGGCGACGTGGCTTTCATCGCATTGAACGGCGTCTATAAAGCATTTCGTTTCCTGGGCGATGACCACGCGACCGCGCGCGCCAAGGTGCTCACGGTGATGCACCGCATCTGCGACGCCAATCTTGGCAAAAAACAACCCGACGGAACCATCCAATACAATAACGGCAAGGTTATCAAACCCGAAGGCTGGCAGCCGCCGCAATATAAGGATCTACTGGCTGCCTAGCCCACCTCGCATTTCAGCTTTTTCCGCCAGTCCTTGAGCAGCGCTTGCGCTTTTTCAAATTCAGCGGGAGAAAATTCCCTTTCCAATTCTTTTTTGCGGTGACGGGATTCTTCATGCAGGCGTTTGGCGGCCACGCTGTACCACACATAGGCGGTTATCTTTTCTTTTGCGATGGGATAGCCCGGTAAAGTCATGGACTGCTCGTGCAGTTGCCCCAGCGCGTATTGTGCTTTGGCATAGCCGTTTTTCGCGGCCGCACAAAACCAGCGGTAAGATTCCCTGCCGTCGCCCGGTCCGTCCATCGGCGCGCAGCAATAAGACTGCGCCAATTCATACTGGGCGTACACATCACCCTCATTGGCATACTGCAGCCAGACCTCACGGCGCTTGGATTTTTCATAGGCGGAAAGCATGGCGACAGGCACCGTCGTAACTGGGGTAAGGGGCGAGCACGCCACCACCCCCGCCAGCGCCGCCACTATAACGAATCGCGGCACGGAATATTCGGCCAGTCTTTGACAAGCTCCTGCGCTTCCTTGCGGCGTTCCTCATCCAGTTTTGTCTCCAGCCGCGCAATCGGGCCTTTGGCGGCGTCATTCTGACGTTCCAGCGCCAGCGTGTAATAGGCCAGCGCCAATACGTCATTCTGGGGAATGGAACTGCCTTTGATATTATAAATGCCTTCATGAAGCTTGCCGACTTCCAGCATGGCGTCGCGCTGGCCCTTTTTGGCGGCGGCGCAGAACCAGCGCATCGCCTCCTGATTATGATAGTCCGGCTTTTCGCCGCAGCAATAGAGAGCGCCGAGTTTATACTGCGCTTCCACATCGCCGCGCTCCGCCCACTGTTTCCAGATCAGGCGCTCGGTCTCGTCACGGCTGAATCGCGCAAAATGAAAAATAGTCTCATTGCACGCCGCAAGGAGCAAACACGCCACGATAACGACTGTGATTTTTACGAACATTCCTTCCGTTCCTTGTCCGCGCAAACGATCACCACTTGATGATCCGTATATAGTCGATTCAGTTCCTCCAGGCTACAGGGAAGGCGCTTGGGATCGCGCAGCAACGCCTCAGCGGCCCAGTATTCGGCTTGCGACATTTTGCGGCGCAAGGCCTGGCGGTGATATTCGGCTTTTTCCTGCCCGTTGCGCGCCGCCATATCGTACCAAACATAGGCCATTACCGGATCAATCGGAACGGAATCCTCTTCCAGTCCATACACGTTGTCATAAAGCTTTCCCACTTCGAATTGCGCCTCGCGATGACCGCTGCGGGCGGCAAGGCACCACCATGTCAGCGCCTTGACGCTGTCGTAAAATGCCCCATAACCGCAACAGATGGTTTTACCCAGTCGGTATTGCGCCTCGGGCTCACCCTTCATGGCGCGCTTTCGCCAGAGTTCACGCTCGGCCACATCCTGCGTGACCATCGCCACGGGCGCAACGCAAGCAGCAAGCAGCGCGCATAACAGCGCGGCACATGCCGACTTATGCGGCTTTATGCGATGTATCCAGCGCTTCCAATACCGCATCGCCCATCCCGCCCGTACCCATTCTTTTCATGCCGTCTTGCATAATGTCGCCGGTGCGCATACCCAAAGCCAGCACCCGGCGCACCGCATTTTCCAATAGATCCGCCTCCGCCGCCATGCCGAAGGAATAACGCAGCATCATGCCTACGCTTAAGATCGTGGCCAGCGGGTTGGCGATATCTTTCCCGGCAATGTCCGGCGCGCTGCCGTGGATCGGCTCGTAAAGCGCATTGCAGGTTCCGCTATCTTTCGCGCCCAGCGAGGCCGAAGGCAACATTCCCAGCGAGCCGGTCAGCATCGAAGCCTCGTCCGAAAGGATATCGCCGAACATG
>CAZXYG010000005.1:44493-44875 GCA_964644885.1 uncultured Rickettsiales bacterium | reverse complement strand
ATCTCTTTTGCGATGCCGTAAACGAAATTCTCTGAGTAAATACTTTCGTAACAGGCGGTATCAAACCAGCTATTATCTTGCTTTATGTAGCCTGGACGCTTAATTCGCTTCATTTCTGCCCGCCTTAAACATTGTTTCAGTGGCTATTTCTAGGGCGTTTCTTACCGGATCGAGGTTAAACCATACATTTATAGGATAGATTGCTGACTGATTGCCATATACACATATAGCTTCTGCATCAACCATCTATTTCTTCAAGCATTTTGTTCACTGCTTTGGGCATTATAAAACTGCATCATGGCACCGGTAGCTTTCTCAAAAGCACTCCTCACGGGATCGAGATTGAGACGGGCATAGATTTGTGTAGCCTGCATGGATTTAT
>CAZXYG010000005.1:39650-44483 GCA_964644885.1 uncultured Rickettsiales bacterium | reverse complement strand
ATGCCCGAGGGATTTCCCGATAATGAAACTGTTCGCCCCTGTTGCGGCCTGATAGCTGCCCATAGTGCGGCGCAAGTCATGAAGACGCAGGTCTTTTATCTCCGCCCGTTTCAATATCCGCTTCCACGCTTTCTTGGGGTCTTGTAAATAGCCAGTTTTCCCGGTTCCAGGGAATACCCATGTTGTATCATTATCAACAGTCTTTTTCCGCCTATCCAAAATCTCCATAGCTTCCTTGGTAAGCGGAATCGTTTGTGATTCACCATTCTTGGTTTCCGGTATGCGCCATAAGCCTTGCGTGAAATTCACTTCGTCCCACCGCATCGAAAGCACATTGGTTTTTCTAGCGCCTGTTAATAGGGAAAGCATGATATAGTCCCGCGCTGTTTCATTTTCTTCTTTCTCCAATGCCTTGAAAAAGCTTGGCAGTTCATCCGGCTGTAAAAATCTGTCTCTTGTTTTCTCTCGAAATTTCTGTATCCCTACAGCAGGATTCTCACCTTCCCAGCCCCATTCCCTCGCCTTGTTAAAAATCACCCGGATACGTTCCAACAACCTGTTGGCTGCATAGATACCGTTATGCGCTCCAATGTGAGCATGAAGTCTCTGTAAATCAGTTTTCTTGATGGTAGAGATTTTTCTCTCTTTCCAATCCGAAAGAAAGTTCTCTATATCCCGTACATCCTCTTTCCATGATTTCTTATGCAGTTTTGCATGACGCTCTATAAATTGAACACACAGTTCCCCAAAAGGAATTTCATCCCGCATTGCACGTTTCTTATCTTGAGGGTTGCCACCTAATGCAATCTCTCCCTTGGCTTGAGCCGCAAGCTTTCTGATATTTTCAATGCTGAAGTTCTTGAGATCATCCAGTCGCCCTAACATCACCCGTTCCGGCTTGCCTTGTATCTTGCGGTAGAGAAAGAATGTCTTCACCCCGTTAGGGGTCACGGACATAACCAGGCCACTCTCTTTGGTATCGTAGTAGTAATGACGTTTGCCTTGCTCAGGCAGTTTTGCATTCTCCAATGCCGCCTTGGTAAAATTGATGCGAGAACTTGCCATGCAGTGCTACCAAGGTGCTACCATAGAGGTTAAAATAGAGCGTTTTTCGTTAATCTAGGAATAACTTGCTATCCATATAACATGCTGTTATATAAATGCAAGTGTATTCACATCAATGTAGGGCTATATATAGACTGTGAGGTTCGGGACCAGGAGGTCGCTGGTTCGAATCCAGTCGCCCCGACCATGCGTTGATGTAGAGCCGACAGCCCCATCTTTTCTACCTTATCCAGTGAGCTGGCTGCCCGGGAAAACTTTTCTTTCAATCGCCGGGGTACGTCTGGGAGCGGTGGTAAATGCTACAAAACGCCTTTGCATTTCTGCATCAAAACCCACCCACTTCGCCAAAGCCTGAGCAAGTTCAGGTTTATGTATAAATTTCCCGTGTGGGAGAGGCCTGTTATGCAAAAGCCTATTGAATATTTTGATATGGGCAGACATTTTCTAGAGCCTTCTTAAACCCGTCATACGGCTCTGAACAGAAGCAGCAGGATCGTGCCCACCAGCACCAGATAGCCCATGCCAGCAGCAAGGCGCAATCCCTTCTGGAAGGCCATGCGCTCGACGCCGCGCCCCTGCCTGAGCGTAACGATTTTCACCTGTAGCGCATGATACTGCCGCCTGGCTTCCTGAAAGCCGAAAACATCGCGCTTAATATGCGGCTCGCTGGCAAGCACTTTATACATCCGCCGCAGGTCGCCTGTTTTCGCCGCTGCCTCGATCTTGCGGCTCAATTCCTTGCGAATGCCTTCGCTATGCAGGGTGTCGACCAGCGTGCCAAGCCTTTTTTGCATCCATTCGGCAAGCCCCTTAAGAGTTCTCAAACCCGCATCCGCCTGGGCCAAGGTTAGCAACGCCAGCATGACGACCTGCTGGTTTCCGGCCATGCGGGGATAGCTGTGGACGGCGCGGATTCGTATTTCGTTGGTAAGGCGCAACTTGCACGCGATGAACGCGGCGACGTGCCGGTCCACGGGGTCCTGGCTTTGCATGCTCTTGGCGGAAGCAAGGCTTTCCAAATGCGCCAGCAATTCCTTGAGATCGGCAATCAGCGCGTGACCTGATAGTTTTCCCTGGCAAGGCAGCGTCGGATTCAACTCATAGAGGCAGCGTTCATGGCCGAAACCCAACGCTTTCGAACGCAAATACTGCACCATAACGCCAGGCGACCATGTCACGGCGGATGACTGCGAGACGCCGTCCATCAAATCCTCGGTAAAACACGCCAGTCCTGCGCGCAAACTTTCGCGATTGCTTGTGGCATGCGCCTGAGCGAGCGCTGGTCCGATACCCGAAGGCATGAATGCAAAGCCTCGGTAACGGATGGGCCCGTCCGGATCGAGAATCATGATAATGCGCGCCAACCGTTGATCGGACATCAATACGCCCTCGCGGTCCTGCTGCATCAAGATCTCGATGCGCTCCGCAAGCTCTCTGCTTTTCACGCTTCCCCGCAGCCAGCTCGCAAGATTGGCCGTCACCAGAGATCGCCGCGTATCCTCCCAGCTTTGGAACAATGCATGCGCCAGATGCTTGCAGGCATAAAACTCCCGGCTCTGGAAAACAAACGCCGCCGTGGCGCGATGCGCATGGCCGCTGCGGGATGGCGCGTTCTTCTTGGCAACCCACACCTGCACATCCTGAATGTTCCAGCGTTCGCCGTCATGATCCGTCATAACGGCACCAAGCAGGCCTGACATGCGCCGGGAGAGCGTCTGTTCGATCGCCCCCATCGCTTCTTTAAGAAAGGCATGGCTACCTTTCGCAAGGCGCGCTTCCAACACTCTCTCCACTTCCATCGCCGCAAATGGATCGCGCCCAAGCAGCATCGCCGCAACCACCATGCCAAGGGCAAAGGTGTCGCACGTCGCATCATGCGTTCCTTTACCTTCCGGGCCGCATAGCGCGCGGCTTAGGGTCTCGTAAGCGGCAGGTTGCGAAAACCCGCAATACGTGGATACACATTCCCCTACCACAAGGTGATGCGTCGCAGGATCGTAATAAATGCTACCCGAATGCAACCCTCCATGCACCACGCCATGCGCGGCAAGCGCGCTAACTACGGCAGCAAGCTCCGGGATAAGCCGCCCTGCCACCAGCGCTTCCGGCAGCGGTCCCGTCCGCGCGAGCGCGGCGGCAAGCGTCGGGAACGGAATATCCTCCAGAATAACCGCATAGCGCTCGGTTCGCGTCGTATGCAAAACATACCGCCCCGCATCCAGGATTTTCTGCAACCCAGGCGCTTGAAGCTGCCGCAGTGTTTCGATCGCATCCATGCGCGGAGCGAAATGCTTCTCGAACAAAAGAGCATACATAGGCTTGGCAAGCCCCGGAGCGGTAACGCGGTATGCCTTGGCAAAAGGGGTATCGCGCTCAAGGATGGGGCGGGTCAGATCAAGGCTATAGCGATTTCCGAGACCGCCCGCATCGGGAAGCGATGGCGCGCCGCTCCCGCCCGCCTCCTCTTCCATCTCCATCAGTATCTCGTCTTCCTGCCCCGGCATTGTGTCGCTCCACGATGCGGGCACCATAGTGCAAAAATACGCAAATGAAAATCGCCTTGTTTCACGGCCGCAGAGCGGTTATACCACCTATAAGGGTACGTATCGGAGGGAGACTATCGTGGCGGAACCGGCCAGGCGGATCAGCGAACAGTTGCTCGTTTACTGGAATGCGCTGCGCAAAGGAAAAAAGCTGCCCGCGCTTGAGGATATTCGCTCGCAGGAAATACCGCACATTTGGGAGGATTGCTTCATCGCCCACGTGCGCCATCACCCCGAAACCGGCAAACGCACCCACCGCTACGTTTTTCTCGGCAATGAGATTGACCGCATGCTGGGCGGAGGCATTCAAAGCGCCTTTGTCCTTTCGCTTCTCGATGCATTGACGCAGAAATACCGCCATGTCGCCGATAATGTCTCGCCGGTGATCGACGAATCCGAGCACCTAAGCCCGGATAATAATAAAGTGGTGCGCTACCGGCAGGCTATCGCTCCGCTTGGCACGCCCGAGGGCGAGGTGACGCACCTGGTAATCGCCATGCGCTGCAAAGTATTCAACGAAGCGTGAAGGAGCGGCTGGCCGACCCCGGCACTGGACTCTGGACTCTCGCCGCGATATTCACTAGGATACGCACGATTTACCATACAACAAAGCTACATGCCAGTCGTCACCGATAGCTCGGAATTAGCCAAACGCATCGAAAAGCTGAAAGACGAAGCCTTCGTCACCGTGGACACCGAGTTTGTGCGCGAGAAGGTCTATTACCCGCTGCTTTGCCTTGTCCAGATCGCCGGGGAGAAGGAAGCCTTCGCCGTCGATCCTCTGGCCAAGGGCATTGATCTCGCCCCGATGCTCGATCTCATGAAAAACAAGAAGATTCTCAAAGTATTCCACGCCGCGCAGCAGGATTTGGAAATCATGTACAATCTGATGGGTCGCCTGCCCGAACCGGTATTCGACACTCAGGTGGCCGCGCTGGTGCTAGGCCACGGCGAAGCGCCAAGCTACGCGAAGCTGGTCAAGGAAGTCTGCCATCACCGGCTCGACAAATCCTCGCGCTTCACCGATTGGGCGCATCGCCCGCTCACTGAAAAACAGGTGGCATACGCCATCGCCGACGTGGTCTATCTGCGCGACATCTACAAAAAATTTTCCGGCGAATTGGAAAAGAAAGGCCGTGCCCACTGGGTAAAAGAGGAGATGGAGAGCCTGCTCGACGTGCGTCAGTACGAAATGAATTCTGAGGACGCATGGGAGCGGCTACGC
>CAZXYG010000005.1:27697-39640 GCA_964644885.1 uncultured Rickettsiales bacterium | reverse complement strand
TCAAAAGCCACACCCCGCCGGAAATCCTATCCGCGATCAAGGCGTTGGCGGCGTGGCGCGAAGAGCGCGCCAAGAAACTCAACATGCCGCGCGGGTGGGTGATGAAGGACGATGTGGTGCTCGAAATCGGCGAGGCTATGCCCGAATCGATGGACGATCTCGGGCGCATGCGGCGCTTGAGTCCCGGCCTGATCAAAAGCGTGGGCGAGGAGGTGGTGCATGCGGTGAAGAAATCCCGCCGGCCGCGATTGCCTTCGCTGCCGCGCCTGCGCAAAGACCCGCCTAAAGCCAATCCATCTCTGGTGGCATTGCTCAAAGTGCTGCTCAAAATGCGGTGCGAGAAAGAAGAGGTAGCGCAGAAAATCGTGATACGCGGCGAGGAATTGGATCTCATCGCCACCATGAAACATCCCAACGTGCCCGCCATGCACGGCTGGCGCTACGAGGTGTTCGGCCGTTACGCCGAGGCGCTTAAGCAGGGCCGCATCGCGCTTGCCGCCGAGGGCAGCCGGATCGTCCTGCTCCAGCAGGCGGGGGATGATGGAAAAGCATAAAAAACGTTAAATGAGCGAAAAGCCACTCAGTTTTATTTCCAGCAACTCCGAAGAGCTTTGATTGTCACACAGAAGAATACGCAAAGCCGTTCACTGGCTGGGTCTGGCGCTTTTTTCTGCACGGCCCTGTCTGGTCTTGGCATTGGACATGACGACGGGGTGAACCTTCTCCGTACAGCCGTGGGCAGCGGGCTTTTTGCTGCGTATACCACGGCTTCTTTCGTTCATCCAGAAGGAACCAGGCATTTGCCGGAGGCGACTTTGCCCAAGCAAATCATCGGTTCTCTTACGAAGCCCAAACATAACACTTTGTTCTTCTCCAGAAGCTGGGCTTTGGTTTTTGCAGCTTTCAGCGCTGCTTCCGGAATAATAAGCAGAAGAATTGAGGAAGCTGGAAGAGGCGCCTGGGGTTTGCTTACGATTGGCGCGGATCTTAGCGCCTTGAGCAATCAGGATCAACGCCTGCGAAATACGGGCAATGCGCAGCTTGTCATATTTAAGGGTAGCAATGCTGACGCACACGAAATTGAAGGAGTGGTTGAGAAGCGGGGAACGGGATGGTGCAAATTTGTTTTTGAGAAAACTGCCTTGCTCTACAATAATCGCCTTGTGACGATAGGGAATGATGCGGCGCGCGCGGTTTTATTTCTTTTAGAAGGGCGCAACCACCAGGATCTAGCGCAAAAAAGTGCGGGCATTCTACTTACCATCAGAGCGGCAACCATGCTCGTCGAGCACCTTATAACAGAACGGAAAATACGCCATGAACACAATCGAAACATGGCTACGTAAGATCACGCTGAAGGAAACCGCTGATCAGGAATTTCCTGAATTTGGCATACTTGTTCTCGTTAGGGGCTTTAGTCCTGACAACAAGCCTCAATATGCCTATGCCGCCCTTCCTTTCGAGAAATACGAAGCCTTCAAGCAGGCGGAGCGGAGCGGGCGTTATGATTTGTCCAGCTTCGGCGATATTCTGGCTTTCGGAGAAGGCCTGGAGCCACCGGATCATGTTAAGACAGAAATGCAAAACAAATACGGCGCGAATTACCGCTTCAGAGAAGATTTAATAGAATTCTTTGACCAATTGTTTGCACCATCGGAAGAAAAAAAGTAGCATTTCACGGCAATGAATCTTGAAAATCTAAAGCTGCTTTCCACCGCCGAGATGACGGAGGCAGACCGTCGCGCCGTCGCAGGCGGCATACCCCAGAAAACTCTGATGGAAAACGCGGGCCGCGTGGCGGCGGAGATCATTCTGGAGCGTTTTCCTCCCTGCCCCACCGTCATTCTCTGTGGCCCCGGCAATAACGGCGGCGACGGCTTCGTGGTGGCACGCCATTTGGCGGAAGCGGGATGGCCAGTCACAGTCGCCACTGAAAAAGGCGAAGGGAAAAATTATGAAGGCGCTATCGTTCCATTCGGCCCCTCGGTCTTCGAGAGCAAGGGACTGGCGGTGGACGCGCTGTTCGGAATCGGCCTGACGCGCACTATAGAGGGCATTTTCGGCCAAGCGCTACATGCTCTCATCGCATCAAAACTTCCCGTGGTGGCGCTCGATATTCCAAGCGGCATCAGCGGCGATACCGGACAGGTTCTGGGCATTGCGGCACCGGCGCAACTCACCATAACATTCGCGCGCCGCAAACTGGGGCACGCTCTGATCCCCGGACGCGCGTTCTGCGGTGAAATCATTGTCGCCGATATCGGCATCCCCACGGGAATTATCACAGACGTTGCCGGAGAGTGCTTCGAGAATCATCCGGCATTGTGGTCGGAAACAATTCCCTGGCCACGCATCGAGCAGCATAAGTATGATCGCGGCCATGCGCTGGTGATGGGCGGCCCCATTTCATGCGCCGGCGCCGCTAAACTGGCGGCGCACGCGGCGCTCCGCCTCACAGGGTTGGCCACCATCGCTTGCTCCGCCGACGCCTTGCCCTTTTACGCGCCAGCGCTAGCCGCCGTGATGACGCATCCCTTGGATGATGCGAAGAAAATCCCTTCCTTCATGAAGGAACGAAAGGTTTCCGCCGTATTGATCGGCCCCGGTCACGGTGTGGGCGAAGCCACGCGCAACGCTGCGCTTACCCTCCTGCAACAAAACCGGCCCCTTGTGCTTGACGCCGACGCGCTGACCTCCTTCGAGAAGAACGCCGCAGGCTTGTTCGCCGCTATCAAGGCTTGCAAAGCCGCCGTTATTCTCACGCCGCATCTGGGTGAGTTCAGGCGGCTGTTCGGTGCCTCTTTCCCGGAGAAAAAAGAAGGGACGGAAGGCAAGGTTCAGGCAGTCCGTAAAGCCGCCAAGCAAAGCGGCGCGATCGTGGCGCTCAAAGGCTCGGATACAGTGATCGCCGACCCGAAGGGATGCGTCTATATTAACACCAATGCCCCCGCTACGCTCGCGACCGCAGGTTCAGGCGATGTGCTTTCAGGAATTGTTCTGGGCCTGCTTGCCGCAGGCATGCCTGGGTTGCAAGCTGCAGGGGCGGCGGTTTGGATCCACGGCGAATGCGCCAACCGATTCGGCCTGGGCCTTACCGCTGATGATTTTGATCACGTGCTGCCCGAAGTATTGCACCATCTCGCTTACGCAACAAAGACGCCGCCGCAGGGATGATGATTTAAAAAGGTTTTACAATCTTTAGTTGTATTTATTGGCATATTATACTACCATTGCGACATTGTCACAATGGGAAGATTTCAGCGGTGCGATTAAAATTCCCTATTACCGTAAAACTTTCGGCGCTGATAGTGCTGTGCGTGATTGTGACCGCTTTTGCGGTCAACGAGGTCTACCTGAAAGGCAGCAATGAAATCCTGATCAACCGCGCCATCCATGATTTAGAGCAGGAAACGGCTTATTTCCAATATCCCCTGGACGGCTTTATCAATCAACTCAAGGATGATGTCCGGTTTCTATCGCAACTCCATGCTACCGGCGGGCTGATGCGCGCCCATCTCCATAACGGCACCGACCCGATAGAGGGGGACACGGAGGCGAAATATCTTGAGAGATTGGCCACCACGTTCCGAGAAATGCTCAAGACCCGCGATTACTACGTGAGGATACGGGTGATCGGCATTGCGGACGAGGGCAGGGAATTACTGAAAGTCGAGCGATTCGGCAACCAGGTTGAGCGCTTTCCGGACAGCAAGCTGCAAAGCAAGGGGAGTGAGGCGTATTTCGGGAACACGCTGCGGCTTGCTCCCGGCGATGTCTATCTTTCCCCGATCGACCTAAATAAGGAATTCGGCAAGGTATCATTGCCGCACATGCCGGTGCTGCGCGCTTCCGTACCCTTGTATACGGCGGAAAAGGAAGCGTTCGGCATCATGATCATCAACATGGATTTCGGCAGGGTGCTCGCGGATGTCCGGCGTCACATGGCGGAAAATCGCGCGTTATACGTAACGAACGCGCGCGGCGATTACTTGCTCCATCCCGACGCTTCCGCGCTTTATGCCACGGACTTAGGGCAAGACCGGCGCATTCAGCGCGAATATCCGAAGCTGGTTGGCATTATGGGCAATCCCAAGCAATCCCAAGCGACGCTTCTGCCGGAAGATAAAGAACTCGGCGCGGTTTTCGCATTCCGTAAATATCATTACGATGCGTTGAATCCGGAGCACTATCTGGGCATTGCAGTGGAAGCGCCCTACCGAGATATCATCAGCGATACGGCGGAGGTCGAGCGGCGAGGCCTTATCATGAGTCTCGCCATTACGTTGTTCGCCGCCGGCGCCGCCGTATTTTTCCTGCGGCTTTCCATCCGCCCCTTAAACCGTATCGCAGATGCGGTGGTGCGGTACCGCAAAGGAGAAACCACGATCGGCCTTCCGGTTGACTCTCCCGATGAGATCGGCGTACTGGCCAAGGAATTCCGCGACATGATGGAGCAAAAGAACCGTGAGGATTGGGTCAAGGAAAATCTCGTTGTCACCGCGAAGAACCTCCTCGGCTTCAAGGAATTGAAGCTGTTTTCCGATGCCTTGATAAAAACTCTATGTCCGGCGGTGGGCGCTCAGGTTGGAGCCTTCTATATCAGCAGCGCTTATCTGCGGACATATCAGGAGCAGGAAAACGAAGCGATAGTGCTCATGGCTACTTACGGATGCACGGCCAGCGCAAGCAGCCCCAAGCAATTCGGCTGGGGCGAGGGCCTGGTCGGGCAATGCGCCAAGGACCGAGCAATGCGCCTGGTTACGGAAGTGCCAGACGATTATCTGCGCATTATTTCGGCGCTTGGCGATACCAAGCCAAAATATCTTATTCTCTTGCCCGTGCTGTTTGAAAACAGCCTGGCGGGAGTGGTCGAACTTGCCTCCGTCAATCTGTTTTCGGAGATGCACAAAGCATTCCTGAGCCAGCTCAGCTTCAACGCCGGCGTGATCATCAACAGCATCAGCGCCGGGATGCGGACGCAGGAATTGCTCGAAGAAGCGCGCGCCACGGCCGAAGAGCTGCAGCGCAGCGAGGAGGAACTCAAGACGCAGCAAGAGGAATTGCAGGCCTCCAACGAGGAGCTGGAGGAAAAAACCAAGGCGCTTGAAGAGCAGAACGCGCAAATTCAGCAGCAGACGCTGGAATTGGAGGAAAGCAAACAATTGCTCGAGGGCAAAGCGCAAGAGCTTGAGCGCGCGAATAAATATAAATCCGAGTTTCTTGCCAACATGTCGCACGAACTCAGGACGCCGCTCAATAGCCTGCTCATTTTAGCCAAATCCCTGGCCGGGAACGAAGAAGGCAATCTCACCGAGGAGCAGGTGGAAGAGGCAACCGTTATTCACAACGGCGGCTTGGAGCTTCTCAGCCTTATCAACGATATTCTGGATCTCTCCAAAGTGGAGGCTGGAAAAATCAATGTCGTCTATGAGCATGCGTCTTTGGAAGGCATCGCGAAAAAAATGGAGCAGCAATTCGAGCCTGTCGCAAAAGAGGCGGACATTACCTACCGCATCCGGGTTGCGGAAGGATTGCCGGAAACCATCTACACCGACATGCAGCGCGTTGAGCAGATTCTAAAGAATCTTCTCTCCAATGCCTTCAAATTCACGGAAAGAGGTTCCGTCATACTTGATATTCATTTACCGCAGAGCACGCGCGAATTGCGGCGCATCTCCCTGCAGGAAAGCCGGGTGATCGGCTTCTCGGTAACCGATACCGGTATCGGCATCGCAGAAGGAAAACTCAAGGATATATTTGAAGCGTTCCAACAGGAGGACGGCTCCATAGACCGCCACTATGGCGGCACCGGCCTTGGACTCACCATCGCGCGCAAATTCGCCCATCTTTTGGGCGGGGAAATTCACGTCAAAAGCAGGAAAGGCGAAGGAAGCGCCTTCACGCTCTATCTGCCGGAAACATTGCGCGCCGAAAGCGCGGCGGACAATGATGGCGAACACTCTTTTTCTACCGCGGACAATACTCCGAAACAAAAGGCCATGCCGCCGCAGCCTATCGGCGAGTTTATGCCGGACGACCGCGATGCCATAGGAAACAAAGACAAGGTCCTTCTCATCATCGAGGATGATAGAAACTTTGTAAAAACCATGATGAAAATCGCCCGCGGGCGAGGCTATAAATGCCTGGTCGCGGGCGATGGAAAAACCGGACTGCTGCTGGCGACCGAGAAACCCGTCACCGCCGTTATTCTTGATCTCACGTTGCCTGATATCGACGGTATTAACGTGCTGGATCAGCTCAAGCACGATTTAAAAACCCGTCATATACCCGTCCACATCATTACGGGCCGCGAGAACAGCGATAACGTGGTTCCCTTACGCAAAGGCGCCGTAGGCTATATCACAAAACCCGTGCAAGAAGAGGATATTCACGAGGTGTTCGGCAGAATAGAAGGATTTCTGAAGGCCGCGGTCAAGGAAGTGTTGGTGGTCGAGGATGATGAAAAAAGCCAGATCGCAATCAAAAATCTTCTCAGAAAGAAAGATATCCGTATCACTGTTGCAGCGAAGGGAGAAGACGCGCTCCGGAAGGTCGGCGCGCAATCCTTCGACTGCGTCATTCTTGATTTGCGCCTCCCGGACATGACGGGTTTCGCATGGCTGGAGCGCTTGGAAAAACAAAAAGGCAACGGCGTCCTGCCGCCCGTGATCATCTATACGGCCAAGGAGCTTTCGGAGGAGGAAAATCGCAGGCTCAACCAGTACACGGGCAGCATCGTAATCAAGGGCGCCAGTTCTTCAGAGCGATTGCTGGATGAGGTCACGCTTTTCCTCCACAGCGTTGCATCCTCTCTGTCCAAGGACCAGCAGGCAATGATCCGCATGCAGCATGAGCCGGATAAAGTGCTGCAGGGGAAAAAAGTGCTGCTGGTGGACGATGATTTACGCAACACTTTTGCCCTTTCAAAAATGCTCAAGAAGCACGGCATGGACGTCACCGTCGCGGACAATGGGCAGATGGCTCTGGAAAAACTCAGGGATAACAGGAATATCGAGCTTGTGATCATGGATATCATGATGCCCATCATGGACGGATATCAGGCCATGCGCGAAATGCGCGCCCAGAAACGCTACCAGGCGCTGCCCATCATCGCGCTTACGGCCAGGGCCATGCCGGAAGAGCAGGAACGATGCATCGCGGCAGGCGCCAACGATTACCTAACCAAGCCCGTGGACGTGGAACGATTGCTCACCTTGATGCGGGTATGGCTGTTCAGGCAGGAGAAAGCCGCATGACCCCACCTCACGGCACGGATGCAGAACGTCTTGAGATCGATCTACTCCTGCACGGCATAAGCAAGCGCTACGGATACGATTTTAGTCACTATTCCTACGCATCCTTGAAACGTCGCCTGGACCATGTCCGCGAGCAGGCGCATGTTCCGCATTTTACCGGACTGCTGGATAAAATTTTTCACGAGCAGGCATTTTTCGATGAATTCCTGCGGCATATGTCCATCACCGTGACGGAAATGTTCCGCGATCCTTTATTTTACAGAGCGGTGCGGGAAAAAGTTGTGCCCATACTGAAAACGTTTCCTTACGCCAAAATATGGCATGCAGGCTGCTCCAGCGGCGAGGAGGTCTACTCCATGGCCATTCTTCTCCATGAGGAAAATTGCCTGGATCGCGTGCGCGTCTATGCCACCGATTTTAACAAGCACGCGCTCGATATCGCGCAGAAGGCGGTGTACCCCATAAAAAACGCGGACATGTACGCGGCCAATTACAAATCCGCCGGCGGACAACGTGATTTCTCCGAATACTACAGCGCGGGATACGATCTCATCAAAATCAAGGATTCCTTCAAGCGGCAGATCACGTTCTCGTATCATAACCTGGTAACCGATGGCGTGTTTGGAGAGATGAACATGATTTGTTGCCGTAATGTGCTGATTTATTTCGACCGCACCTTGCAGAATAGAGTGCTGTCGCTATTCTCGGAGAGCCTGCGCTACGGAGGATTTCTATGTCTTGGCAGCAGGGAAACGCTTAACTTCACAGATATCAAGCCGTTCTTCGAGTCCGTGGAGGCGAAACAGAAAATATTCAAGAAGCAAGGATTCGAAAGTGCCGCCGCATAGCCCCGAGGCGGTGGTCATAGGAGTATCTGCCGGCGGCGTACGCGCGCTCAAGACAATTCTGCCCGCATTGCCTGCGGCGTTCCCTTTGCCTCTTGCCATCGTGCAGCATAGGGATGAACGCTCCGATGCGTACCTGGCGCAATACTTGGATACGCTCAGCGCTATCGGCGTCAAAGAGGCTGAAGACAAAGAACTCCTGCGTCCCGGCACGGCCTATCTTGCCCCGGCGGGGTATCATCTGCTGATCGAGCCGGATAGGAGTTTCGGCCTTTCCGTGGATCCTCGCGTTAATTATGCCTGCCCTTCCATCGACGTGCTGTTTGAAAGCGCTGCAGATGCCTATGAAAATGGGCTGATAGGCATCGTGCTTACGGGAGCAAATGCGGATGGCAGCAAGGGACTCAGAAAAATAAAATCACGAGGCGGTTGGGCGGTTGTTCAGGATCCCGATAGCGCGGAGTCTCGCGTTATGCCGCGCGCGGCGCTTGAAGCCACCGCCGTAGATTATATCGCGCGCTTGGAAGAGATCGCCGCGCTGCTTATCGCGCTCAGCGGAATACGCGAGGGAGGTGAGCATGGCCCAAGCGCGTGTGCTTGAACAATACGCTCCCGATCCGGTAACCGTTGCCAGGCCGAAGATACTCATCGTGGATGACCGGCCGGAAAATCTGCTGGCCACGGAAAGAGTGTTGCGCTATCTCAACGCCGCGATTTTCAAATCCTCCTCGGGCAATGAAGCGCTGTCGCTGATGCTGCGCCATCGGTTCGCCGTTGTGCTGCTGGATGTCCAGATGCCGGAAATGGATGGGTTTGAAACCGCCATGCTGATGCAGGAACATGACGACATGAAAACAACGCCGATCATTTTCGTAACGGCTCTCAGCAAGGAAGAAAAATATGCCACGCAGGCCGCAGAAATCGGCGCGGTGGATTACATTTTTAAGCCGATAAACCCGGAAATCCTTAAAAGCAAAGTAAAAGTGTATCTGGATTTATACGTTCAGCGCGAGCAAATCGTGCAATTAAACGATGAGCTGAAGCAATACAATGAAGAGTTGGAGCGTTTTGCCTATATCTGTTCGCACGATCTGCAGGAGCCGGTGCGCATGATGGGCAGCTTCGCCGAACTGTTTGACAAGAACTATCGGCATACGCTGGATGGAAAAGCGCAGAAATATCTGGAATTTATCTCCAGCAATGCCAAGCATATGCAGAAAATGATTTCCGATATTCTGACCTTCTCGCGAATTGGCCGCGAGGAGCCGGAAATCGAGGAGGTGAATTGCAACAGCGTGCTGCAGGAAGTGCTGCGAGAATTCGAGCCGGTCATTGATGAAAAAAAAGCCCGGATTTCCCTGGACGAATTGCCTACCATAAAAACGTGCCATACCTTGGTGAGCGTCCTGTTTCAGAATCTCATCGGCAATGCCTTGAAATTCCAGGACGGTCGCAATGCTCCGGAAATAGATATCCGGGGGGAAGAAAGCAAAGCCGAATGGAAATTTACGATACGGGATAACGGCATCGGCATCGAACCCGAATTTCAGGACAAGGTCTTCGCTATTTTTCAGCGCATTCATAGAAAAGAGGAATACCCCGGCACCGGCATCGGCCTCAGCACATGCAAGAAATTCTTGGAGCTGTGCGGCGGCGCGATAGGATTCGTATCCGAACCGGGCCGGGGCACAACTTTTTATTTCACAATTCCCAAACAGATGACAAAGGAGCACCGGCGTGGAAACAAAACCTATTGACATATTGCTGGTTGAAGATAACGAAGGCGATATCGAACTGACAAAGCTTGCTTTTAAGGAAGGAAAACTTCTGCATCGCCTGAGCGTGGCGCATCACGGCGTCGAAGCTCTGGATTATCTGTTCAAGCGCGGAGGATTTGAGAGCGCTTTCACTCCCGATTTGATCCTGCTGGACCTGAATATGCCAAAGATGGACGGCAAAGAAGTATTGGATGTCATTAAAAAGGATGACGCACTGCAAATGATTCCCGTAATCGTGCTCACCAGTTCCAAAGCGCAGCTCGATATCCTGGAATCATACAAGCGGCATGCCAATTGTTACATTATCAAGCCGTTGACGCTGGAAAAGTTCATGGATGTAGCGCGGCAAGTTGAATATTTCTGGATTAATCTTGTGCAGCTTCCTCGCGAGGCAATGCACTGATGATTTGCAGAGGCTTCTGCGCCTGCCATGATGCATCGTTGACTCATATACCCTATAGGGGTATACTATACTGGTATGAGACGAGCACTATTGCTAGCCTTTGCGTTCATGCCAGCAATGCTCTATGCCCGCCCTGTTTCCTATCCCGGCGGCTGGACAGTGATGCAGGGAAACGATCATTCAGGCCATATGTTGCATGTGCTTTATACGCCCACTGCCCGCTATTCCGTGGGCGTGATGACGGAGCAGATGCGCGGCGATGAGCGTTCGATGCACACGCTCCACGTCAATTATCTTGCCCGACGCTGGAACCTACCGGGCGCGCAGGGAAATATCTATCTCAAAAGCGGCATGGGAATCGCGGAAAATAATAAAAACGCGGAGGGTGCCGTGTGGGCCGGGGCGGCGGCGGATTATGAAACGCGGCGCATCTTCATCTCATGGGAAGGCAGGCTGATCGACGCCGGCAACGTGGAGCAAGCCGCCATGCAGAAAGCACGCGTCGGCTTCGCGCCCTACGAGGGGGATTATGAAGATCTCAATACCTGGCTGATGCTCGAACTGGATCACCATCCACGTGAAGAGAAAACCTTCGTGGCAACGCCGCTCGTGCGTTTCTTCAAGCGCAATATGCTATGGGAAGTAGGCATGACGTTCGACAGGGATCTGCTTTTTAATTGGGAGATACGTTTTTAACCAGGAGGTTTAATATGAAAAAAACAGGTTTGTTTTTAATGGTATTGTTTTTTACGTCTGCCGCCATCGCCGAGACCGTCACGGTTTCCGTCAACGGCATGATCTGTTCATTCTGTGCTTTCAGTATCGAAAAGCTGTTCTCGAAGCGCGAAGAAGTCAAAAACGTGAAAGTGGATCTCGACAACAGGCGGGTGGAGATCGGCATGCGTCCGGGAAAAACATTGGATGATGCCACGGTCGGCAGATTGATTGCGGATAGCGGCTACGATATGACGGGCATCGCGCGGGCAAAATAATATGTGGAAGGGGGTTGTCTCGACGCTGATGCTATTTACTTCGTTCAGCACATTGCTATGTTGCGCGCTTCCCGCGCTGCTGGTGACGCTGGGTATGGGCGCCGCGTTTGCCGGCCTCGTTTCCGCCGTGCCGCAGCTGGTGTGGCTATCCGAGCATAAAGGCGCGGTGTTTCTATTCGCTGGCGGGATGCTGACAGTTGCCGGCGGGCTGCGCTGGCAGAGCCGTAATGCCCCCTGCCCGGCTGATCCCAGGAAAGCCGCAGCATGCCGCCGTGTGCGCGCGTGGAGCGGCGTGGTATACTGGAGTTCGGTGGCCATCTATGCCACAGGCTTCTTTTTCGCCTATCTCGCCGTGTACCTGCTATGAGGAAAAAATGAAGAAATGCTGCGGCCATAAACATCCTGACCATAGCGGCGAGCTGAAACGCCTGAATCGCGTCGCAGGCCAGATCGAGGGCGTGCGAGCCATGATCGAGGAGCAACGCTATTGCCCGGAAATCCTGACGCAGTTGCGCGCCGCACGTGCCGCGCTCCGGGCGCTTGAGACGGCTATCCTGGGCACGCATCTCGGCGCATGTGTCACGGATACCATAAAGAAAGGAAGTAAAAAAGGAGAGGGCGGAAAAAATTCGTGAGATCACCGAACTTTTTCAGCGGTTCGACTAGGGC